>CAQWMM010000021.1:34439-35809 GCA_948907985.1 uncultured Bacillota bacterium | reverse complement strand
GAATGGGGCTTTTGCCATGATTTAATATAAACTCAACCGCTTGCAGGCCAAGTTGAATTGCCTGCATTAATAATACCGCTATGCTTAACCAAAACATGAACATCACCTCCTCGCCGTACAGTATGAGGAGGGCCCCAATCCCTCATTCATCCAACACAACACCTTTCACAGATGTATATTTGCACTCCTGAGGGCTAACCGCCAATTTGAGTTTCAACTCTTTGTATTCGTATTCTATCACAAACATACAAAAAGTGCAACCTACTTTTACAGATTGCACTTTTTTTCTTTGACATTCATTCCGGCTTATTCTGGCCGGTTTTTTTCAATTATTCCGCCCAATCGGGCTTAAAAGCGCCTTTAACCCGACCGGAGGTCAGCGCCAGCAGCGCCATACGGATAAACAGACCGTTGCCGGCCTGACGGAAATAGGCCGCCCCCGGATAATCGTCAACCGCCAGAGCAATCTCATTCACGCGCGGCAGGGCGTGCATAATCACCGCCCCGGGCCGCATATGCTCCAAGGTATCCTCCGTCATCAAATACTCATCCTTAACCGCTTCATACTCGGCCAAATCGGCAAAGCGTTCTTTCTGCACCCGCGTCATATAAACAATGTCCGCGTCGGCCACCGCCTCGTCAATCCCCTGGCGGAACTCCACCTCAACACCGGCGGCCAGCAGTTTCTTCACTATTCCCTCCGGCATTTTCAGCTCGTCCGGGCTGGCCAAAATCAGGCGGCATTTGTAATATTTCAAAAAGTCCACCAGCGAGTGTACGGTGCGGCCATACTTCAAATCGCCGATCAGGGCCACCGTCAGCCCTTTCGGGTTGCCCTTTTCTTTAACAATGGTATACATATCCAGCAGAGCCTGGCTGGGGTGCTGGCCGAAACCGTCGCCGGCGTTAATCACCGGGTGAGTCGCCGCCTCCGCCGCAATCTGCGCGTCGCCGGTCTGTGGGCTGCGGATGACAATCACATCTGCATAATTGTTGACAATTTTAATCGTATCATGCACAGTTTCGCCCTTGGAGGTAGAGCTTATGCGGTTCTCCGGCGATTCCGCCAAAGTTATCACCCGACCGCCCAGCCGGTGCATAGCCGTTTCAAAGGAAAGTCTGGTGCGGGTAGACGGTTCAAAAAACAACGCCGCCATCACCCGGCCATCCATATCCCACAGGCGTTTGCCCTCGGCCAAAGCCTGCTCATAAAAGGCCGCCACACCCAGCACCGCCTCCAGTTCAGCCTGGCTGAACTGCTCGGCGCTCAAAATATCCTTACCCACAAAGCTGGCCAGCATTTCTTGGTCAGGAAACTTAAAATCACTCAACATCTTTTAAGATTACCTTCTTTCGCTATTCGTCCCTAA
>CAQWMM010000021.1:0-34339 GCA_948907985.1 uncultured Bacillota bacterium | reverse complement strand
AACGCAGTCTGTATACTTTCAATTTTAACACTAACTTACTGCATTTTTAAGATTACCCTCTTTCGCTATTCGTCCCTAAAAACGCAGTCTGTATACTTTCAATTTTAACACTAACTTACTGCATTTTTAAGATTATCCTCTTTCGCTATTTGTCCCTAAAAACGCAAACAAAACTATTCTTCCGCAACTGCTGGCATTTTCGCCAAAACCCCGGCGCAGCGCGGGCAAACGCCGCCCTCTTCATTGATATCCTCGCTGTAAATCCAGCAGCGAGCGCATTTATGCCCATGCGCCGTCTCCACCGCCACCGTCATTTCGCCCGCGTCTTTGGCCTGCACAACGCACTGCGAAACAATGAACAAATGCGCCAGTTCAGCCTCGCCAACGCCTTGCAGCAACGCCAGCTCCTCGCCGGCCGCCTGAATGGTAACCCGCGCGTCCAGAGAATGGCCGATCTGTTTAGCCTGCCGCGCCAGTTCCAGCTGTCCGGCCACCGTTTCCTTGCAGGCCGCCAGTTTTTGCCACTTCGCGTCCAGCGCCTCGTCCAAATAGTCCGGGTTCACCTTGGGCATACTCAACAGCTGCACGCTCTCCTGCTCCTCACCGGCCATTTTCGGCATATAACGGTAAATTTCTTCGCTGGTAAAGGCCAAAATCGGCGTCAGCAGGCGCACCAGCGCGTCCAAAATCTGATACATCACCGTCTGCACAGAACGGCGCTGTTTATCGTTGGGAAGTTCCGCGTATAGCGTATCCTTGGTAATATCCAGATAGAAGTTGCTCAATTCCACCACGCAGAAACGATGAATCGCATGGTGAACGGAGTGGAACTCATAAGCGTCATAAGCCGCCAGCGTTTTTTCAATCAAAACCTGCAAACGGTGCAGGAACCAGCGGTCTACCTCGCGCAGTTCATTATAGGGCAGGCTGTCCGCCGCCGGGTTAAAATCATTCAAATTGGAAAGCAAAAAGCGGGCGGTGTTGCGAATCTTGCGATAGGTTTCGCTGACCTGCTTCAAGATTTTATTATTAATCGCCAAGTCCGAGCGATAATCTGCCGAGCTTACCCACAGGCGCAGCACGTCCGCGCCCATTTTGTCGATAACCTCCAGCGGGTCCAGAGCGTTGCCCTGGGATTTGCTCATCTTTGCGCCTTTCTCATCCACCAAAAAGCCGTGCGTCAAAACGGCCTTATAGGGAGCCTGCCCCTTGCAGGCCACCGCAATATTCAGCGAAGAGTTGAACCAGCCGCGATGCTGGTCAGATCCCTCCAAATACAAATCAGCCGGC
Organism: uncultured Bacillota bacterium; assembly: GCA_948907985.1. GTDB lineage: Bacteria > Bacillota > Dehalobacteriia > UBA4068 > UBA4997 > Avidehalobacter. The sequence goes on along the minus strand of CAQWMM010000021.1, from coordinate 33,049 downwards.
CAGGTCAGTTCCGGTCTTTTGGCCAAAACCGCCAAATGACTGCTGCCAGAATCAAACCAAACATCCATAATATCCGTTTCCTTGCGGAAGTGCGTACAGCCACACTCACATTTCAACCCGGCCGGTACCAGTTCGTCGGCCTCTTTGGCAAACCAGATATTAGAACCATGCTCAGCAAACAGCTGTTTAATATGGGCAATCGTTTCGTCGTTGACAATCTCTTTACCGCAGTCAGCGCAATAGAAAATCGGAATCGGCACGCCCCAGGTTCTCTGGCGGGAGATGCACCAGTCGCTGCGGTCTTTCACCATATTATAAATACGGTCATGTCCCCAGGCCGGAATCCACTGCACCTTGTCAATCTCGGCCAGAGCCTGCTCGCGGAAGCCCTCAATCGAGCAGAACCACTGCTCTGTAGCGCGGAAAATAATTGGGTGCTTGCAGCGCCAGCAATGCGGATAGGAGTGGGTGATCCACTGCATTTTCAGCAATGCGCCGCAGGCCTCAAGATCTTTAACGACCTCTTTGCCGCCGGCGTTGATTTCCATACCGGCATATTTGCCCGCCTCGGCGGTAAAATAACCCCGGTTATCCACCGGCGATAGCACCTCCAGCCCATAACGCTGGCCCACTTCAAAGTCGTCAACGCCGTGGCCGGGCGCGGTATGTACACAGCCGCAGCCGGCGTCCAGCGTAACATGGTCGCCCAAAATCACGACGGAGTCGCGGTCATAAAGCGGGTGTTTGCAAACAACGCCCTCCAGTTCTTTGCCCTTAAATTCAGCCAAAATCCGGCAGTCATCAGTGGCAACGCCCACGTCCCCGGCCACTTTGGGCAAAAGCTCCTTGGCCATAACCAGCTTGTCGCTGCCCATTTCCACCACGGCATAAACATATTCAGCGTGAATACAAATTGCCAGGTTGGCCGGGATTGTCCAGGGGGTGGTTGTCCAAATCAAAAAGTTGACGTCATCCCCCAACAGACCTTTGCCGTCTTTAACCGCAAATTTAACATAGATAGCCGGGCTTTTCACGTCGGCATATTCCACCTCGGCCTCGGCCAGGGCGGTTTCACAGTCCGCGCACCAATAAACCGGCTTTTTTCCTTTATAAATATAGCCCTTTTTCACCATCTCGCCAAAAGCGCCGATCTGCTCGGCCTCAAACTCTTTTTGCAGGGTGATATAGGGATGTTCCCAATCGGCGCGCACGCCCAAACGCTTAAACTGCTCGCGCTGGGTATCCACAAAGCCGCGGGCAAACTCCTCGCACTTCTCCCGAAAAGCCGCTTTGTCCTCGCTGTGCTGATTAATGCCCAGCTGCTTAATCGCGCGCTGCTCAATCGGCAGTCCGTGGGTATCCCAACCGGGAACATAAGGCGCGTCAAAACCGGCCATACTTTTATATTTAACAATAATATCTTTCAAAACCTTGTTCAAAACGTGCCCGGTGTGAATATTACCGTTGGCATAAGGCGGGCCGTCATGCAGCACGAACTTGGGTTTGCCGGCGTTATGCGCCTGCACCAGATTATAAATGTCTTTCTGCTGCCAAAAAGACAAAATTTCCGGCTCGCGCTGGGGCAGATTGCCGCGCATCGGAAATTCTGTTTCCGGCAAATTAAGTGTTTTACCGTAATCCATATTCTTTAAAACTCCTTATTATGTAATAATTATTTACTATCATATAAAAATATACTATAACATTAACAGCTTTATAGCGAAGTAAAAAGCTTATTAAATATGTAAAATTTATTTTTGTCAGAGAAAATTAAAAACTCCGGCGCGTTTAAAACAGCAATGCCGCCAGCAGCTTAAACACCAGGCTTTCCAAAAAATACAGCACAAAAAACGCCAGAATCGGCGAAAAATCTACCGGAAAGCGCGGGCTGGGCGGCAAAATCCGCCGGAAGATGCGTAGATAAGGCTCCGTCATCTCATAAATAAAGGTAGTTATCGCATTGCCGCGGCTCAACGGAAACCAGGAAAGTATAATATTGGCCATCAGCATAAAATAATAAATCCGAAAAGCCACATGGATAAAATTAACAACAAAAGCTAATAAATTCATAAAAAATCCTCAAAATCAATATCTAATACCAAACTATTCACTATAACAGCCGGTTAATAAAGCCGGCGGATGTTCAACGCCGCCAGGGCGAGAACCCGCCGCCCATATTATTCTGGCCGCCGTCCGCCCCACTGAAAGCCTGAACCTCCGGGTCCATAATCTGCCCGGCCAGATCCACCTGGCTGGAGCTGAACAAAAAGGTGGAGCCGCTGACCTTTTTCGGCTCGCCATCCAGCGCGAAAACCGCACCGGAAAGAAAGTCCACCATACGCTGGGCGGTTTCCTTGTCCATATCCTCAAAATTAACGATAACCACTTTTTGTTCCTTAATATTTTTAGCGATGCTTTGCAAGTCGTCATAGGCTTTGGCCTTAACCAAAACCATTTCATAGCTTTTTTTGGCCTCTGAAGCGGTTGGGATAGCCATAACCTGCGGCCGGCGCGCCTTTTGCACATCCGGCTCCTGCCAAACATCCTTTTTGGCTCCTTTAGCCAGCTCGTCCATTTCCTCCTGGTTCAAGCTGTCGTCTTCTTCCTCTTGAAAGAATATATTGGCAAATTTGCTCCAAGCTCCCGCCATATAAAGTTCCCCCTTAATGAACACTTAACGATTGACAAGTCCGCAGGACGCAGTCAGAGTTTAGTGATTGAAATGAACCCAGTCGCTGGGTGTGAATTAATCCATTTGGCTTTAGACAAATGGAATCTTTAACGATATACCCTGGCGCCAAAAATAAGGCTGCCCAGGCGTACCATGGTTGCGCCCTCCTCTACGGCGACTTTGTAATCATTCGACATTCCCATAGAAAGCTCCTGCAAATCCAAATGGGAATAAGCGACTTTTTCTGCCCTTTGTCGCAGTTCATCCCGCAGGCTGCGCAGTTCGGCAAACACCGGGCGCGCCTGCTCCGGATTATCAACCGCCGGCGCCACCGTCATCAAACCGCAGATGCGCACGCCCGGCAAATCCCGGGCAGATTTACAAAAATCCCAAAGTTCGTCCGGCCGCAGGCCGAACTTGCTGCTCTCCGCCGCCACATTAACCTCCAAAAGGCATTTAACAACAATTTGCAGCGTTTCTGCCCGGCGGTTTATTTCTTCTGCCAAATGCCAGCTGTCCAGCGAATGTATTAACTCCGCCTGCCCTAAAACCTGTTTAACTTTATTCGTCTGCAAGTGGCCGATAAAATGCCACCTGATATCTGCTGGCAGTTTAGATTTTTTTTCCAACAACTCCTGCACCTTATTTTCGGCTAAGGCGGCCAAGCCCAACGGCTGCCCGGCCTGCCAACAGGCCGCGGCCTCAGCGGCCGGCCTGGTTTTAGAAACCGCCAGCAGATGAATACGCGGCGCGGCGTTGGCGCTGCGCGCCCGGGCCGCGGCAATCTCAGCCTGGATATTATTGATAATCTCTGCAAAATCTGCGGCTGGCAAACCCATTTTTTGGCCTCCCCCAAATTGCTAAAGCGAAGTTGATATTTTATTATATCATACCTTTTAGGATTTTGCAATTATTAATCGCAAAATATTTTACAAACCTATCCCTTGACATAAACAGCCCGTTATGAGATAATATCATTGCACCGCAACAAACCACTAAATATATGTATTGTCAGAATAACGACCACAACAACTAGTTATTTGGCGGTTCGCGGCTTTATTTCAAATAGCTACCATACGGAGGGGAAAATATTTCCATGTTTGACAGTATTATCAAGCGCGACGGGCGGCGAGCGGCTTATAACATCACCAAAATAAGCGACGCTATCCGCAAAGCCATGGAGGCCAGCGGCCGGATTACGGATAACGCCGAATGTCAGCGCCTGGCCAAATTGGTGGAAGAAAAGCTAATTGCCGCTTTTCAAAGCGAAGCGCCGGGTATTGAGGATATTCAGGATACGGTGGAAACCGTTTTAATGGAAAACGGCTACGCCATTGTGGCGCGCAAATATATCATTTATCGCCAGGAAAGAACCCGCAGCCGGGAAATGAACACGCGGCTGATGCGCATTTATGACGAACTTACCAACACCGATTCGCTGCTTTCCGACATCAAGCGCGACAACGCCAATATTGACGGCGACACCGCCATGGGTACCATGTTGAAATACGGCAGCGAGGGCGCCAAGGATTATTACGAAAAACGAGTGTTGACGCCGGCGCAGAGCAAGGCGCACGCCGAGGGTGATATTCACATTCATGATTTCGACTTCTACACCCTGACGACCACCTGCTGTCAAATCAATCTGCTGGATTTATTTAAAGGCGGCTTTTCCACAGGCCATGGTTTTCTGCGCGAACCTAACGATATTTCCAGCTATACCGCCCTGGCCTGTATCGCTATCCAGTCCAATCAAAATGACCAGCACGGCGGCCAGAGCGTACCCAATTTCGATTATTGCATGGCGCCGGGAGTGGCCAAAACTTTCAAAAAGCTTTATATCAGCAATTTCTTTAAAGCAGCCGAACTGCTTTGGCCGGAATATCCACTGAATCTGGAACAGACCAAGGAGTTTTTCAACAGACTGGACGAGCCCCCGCGCCTGGCTATGGCGGAAAATTTTGTGTCCTCTCTGCAAAAAGCCTTAAACGAACAAACCAAAACCCCAATGCCGCAGGATATTTTCCAGCGCTGCACGGATTTTGCCTATACAACAGCCATACAGGAAACCGACCGCCATACTTTCCAGGCTATGGAGGCGTTGGTGCATAATTTAAACACCATGCACAGCCGCGCCGGCGCGCAAACTCCCTTTTCCTCAATTAATTATGGCACCGACACCTCGCCGGAGGGCCATATGGCGATCAAAAACATCCTGCTGGCCACCGAGGCCGGCCTTGGCCAGGGCGAAACGCCGATTTTCCCTATTCACATTTTCAAGGTTAAAGCGGGCGTGAACTTCAACCCGGAAGATCCCAATTATGATCTCTTTAAACTGGCCTGCCGGGTGAGCGCCAAAAGGCTGTTTCCCAACTTCTCCTTTATTGACGCGCCTTTCAATCTGCAATACTACAAGCCGGGCCACCCGGAAACCGAAGTCGCTTATATGGGCTGCCGCACCCGGGTTTTGGGCAATCATTACGACCCCACCCACGAGATCACCTATGGCCGCGGCAATTTGAGTTTCACCTCTATCAACCTGCCGCGTATCGCAATCAAAGCCAACCACAGTTTGGAATTGTTCTTTGACGATCTGGAGCGCAAAATGGATTTGGTTGCTAACCAACTGCTGGACAGGTTTAAAATTCAATCCCGTAAAAAGGTGCGCAACTTCCCCTTTCTGATGGGACAAGGCGTGTGGATTGGCTCTAAGGATTTGGATATTGACGACGAGGTGGGCGAGGTACTCAAGCACGGCACCCTGTCTATCGGCTTTATCGGCCTGGCAGAGGCGCTGGTGGCGCTGACCGGCCACCATCACGGCGAATCGCTGGAATCCCGCAACCTGGGGCTGGAAATTATCAGCTTTATGCGCGAATACTGCGACCGTAAATCCAACGAAACCGGCCTGAACTTCACCCTGCTGGCCACGCCGGCCGAGGGCCTGTCCGGGCGTTTTATCCGCATTGACAAGAAAAAATTCGGCGTACTGCCCGGCGTTACCGACCGCGACTATTACACCAACAGTTTCCATGTGCCGGTATATTACCCGATCAGCGCCTATGAAAAACTGAAAATTGAGGCTCCCTATCATCAGCTGACTAACGCCGGCCACATCTCCTATGTGGAGCTGGACGGCGATACCGCCAAAAATGTCGAGGCCTTTGAACAGATCGTGCGTTATATGCAGCAGGTTGGCATCGGCTACGGCTCAATCAATCACCCGGTAGACCGAGATCCGGTTTGCGGCTACAGCGGCATCATCAACGAGGTTTGCCCGCGCTGCGGCCGGCATGACGGCGAAGGCGTAAGCCTGGCTAAACTGCGCGCCATTAAGGGTACGCTCCGGGGCAATGCCGAAACCTGCGGCTACTGCGGCGATATTAACGAAGAAAATGAACGCCAGGCTAACCCCAACGCTCTGGCTTAAAATAGATAAACTGACCAAAACGACTTAAAAGGAGATTTTATCATGACAAACAACAAAAATAATGCACAGGAAAACGATATTCTGGTTGGCGAGGGCGTAGGCTTTGAACGTATCCGCCGCATTACCGGTTATCTGGTCGGCACGCTGGACCGTTTCAACAATGCCAAACGTGCGGAAGAACACGACCGGGTAAAGCACAATGTCGGCTGAAACCCCGCCGCTGCGTCTGGCCGGAATCGTTAACGATTCCATCACCGACGGCCCCGGTATCCGGCTGACTGTCTTTACCCAGGGCTGCCCGCACCACTGCCTGGGCTGTCAAAACCCGCAAACCTGGGATTTTTCAGGCGGACAGGAGGTCAGCCCGGACGAAATTATGGCGCAGATTAAGCAAAACCCGCTGCTCTCCGGCGTAACATTCAGCGGCGGCGAGCCTCTGGCCCAGGCGGCCGCCCTGCTGCCGCTGGCCGAGCAAATTAAAGAGCAAGGGCTGGAACTGGCCATTTACACCGGCTATACCTTTGAACAGCTATTGCAGCTGAACGACAAGCATATCAATCTGCTGCTGGCGCTGGCCGACACCCTGATTGACGGCCCTTTTATTCAGGCCCAGCGCAATCTGGAATTAAACTTTCGCGGTTCCGAAAACCAGCGCATCTTGCGGGCCGCCGCCTCGCTGGCCGCCCGCCGGCCAATTCCGGAAGAGGCTGCGCGCTGGCACTAATTAAATACAACAACAAAGCGCCTGCTTATTATCGCAAGGCGCTTTATTATTGTATGATCTATGTTTGGAGCTAAAACAACTTAATTTTGGGGCATTGAGGAAAACCGAACACCATAATCATACATTTTCAAAGCTAAATGTCTGCTTATGGCCAACAAATTATCAATGATAATTTCCACGTCATGATCAGCCTGCACGCCCAAACGCTGGCATAGGCGCTGATTGGCAGCAAAAACTTCCTCATAGGCCTGATCACAAAATAAACCGTCAACAAATTCATTCTGGACAAGGTTCAGTTCAGTCAGCGAATTTTCCCGTGGCTCAACCAAACCATTCATTCTGTCATAAACCAAATTCTTCACCGATTCATTATTTTTCATTATGGTATCCTCCTTTTCTGCAATATTTTGTAATATATTACAATATAATTATAGATTCTCCTTGCCCTAAAATCAATACTCGTCCTTAGAAAAATATCGCAATTTTTCACTATTTAGCGTCATCATCAGTCATTATTCAACCACACTCGACAGCAAACCGTTTTTTTACACAAAAAAGATTAAACCGTCAGCCGACAGCTTAATCTTTTATCATTAAATCTTCCTGCTTTTTCTAACTTATATATTAATACTGCTCTGTATTCTCCATCATTTTATGTATTTCCTGAATAAAGGTTTCCACATCCTCAAATTTGCGATAAACCGAGGCAAAACGCACATAGGCCACGTCGTCAACCGCCCGCAGGCGTTGCATCACCATATCGCCAATCCGCATGGCCGAAACCTCGCGTTCTGCCGAATTGCGCAAATCCCTTTCAATATCCGCCACCAGCTGTTCCAAAATTGCCGCCGGCACCGGCCGTTTATCGCAGGCGCGCACCAATCCGGCCAAAATTTTGTTTTTATCAAAAATTTCGCGGTTGCCATTGCGCTTAACCACCAAAATATTAGTTTCCTCCACCCGCTCATAGGTGGTAAACCGCCGGCCGCAGCTTAAACACTCCCGACGCCGCCGAATACCATTGCCCTCCTCCACCGGGCGAGAATCCAAAACCTTAGAGTCCGGATAACCACAAAACGAACAACGCATGCTACAACCACCGCCTATCTAAAAATCCTCTTTCCTTAAATATTACTACATTTTACCACTCCCTGTCAAGAATTTTTATAATATTGACAAACGATGTTCGGCAGCGCTATTTAACCTCCTCTATCTATTGAAATTAAAAATTGCCTAACCCTTTATAATTTTTATAATATTGACAAACGATGTTTGGCAGCGCTATTTAACCTCCTCTATCTATTGAAATTAAAAATTGCCTAACCCTTTATAATTTTTATAATATTGACAAACAATGACAGAGGAAGAAAAAGGCTATTCTTCCCAGAGCAGCCCCAAATCATCCTCCGGCGTCAATTCTTCCTCCGTTTGCCGGCGGCGCCGCCCCTTAACCGGGGGCAGACTATCCGGGCTGAATTCTACCAAAACCACATCCAGGCCAATTTTTTTTATCCGCTCCCAGGGTACCACGATATCCTCACCCTTGCTGAAAACGCCCAGAAAGCGGCTGCTGCCCGGCAGAATCAGCGCGATAATGCGCCCGGCGGCCAAATCCACCTCCACATCGCGCACCGGCCCCAAACGCTTGCCGTCGCTTATGCTGATAATATCTTTATTCCGCAGATCAGAAATCTTGAACATCTCAAACCACCTCAAGACAACCTATGCCTGGCCGCGCCAAAAAATACCTGCCAAACTTAGTTAGAATCTGCCTCAAAGAAAATTTCATAAATCTTCAGGCGCACTTGCCGTTCGCCCCGCTGGCTGACCAACAAGTCCTCACCCGGCGCGCCCTCGCCATAAATCCGAAAATCGCCGCATTCGTCCACAAAACACAGCGGCGGATACAATACGCACCACCAATTATGGCCCGCGCCCTCGCCCAGCACCAGGCGCAGCGCCGGATATTCGCCCGCCGGCATATAAACCTGCCCATAGCGTTTGGCCGGAAAATCAAACCGGCCAATTTCTCCATAAGCGCCATAGCCATAATCCTGCACAATCCCTGCCGCCAGCGCCTCCAGTTGCGGCAAACGCTCCGCCACAATCGCCTGCGCCTCTTCGGCCGTCGCCGCCTCAGCCAAAAGGGGTGCCAGATAAGCCACCACCGCGTCGCGCACCTGCAATTTAACCGTCTGATCCGCCGCATTGTCGCTGTTGGCAATAATATGCAGCCGCAGGGGCAGATTATCACCGCCAACCGCCAGCGCCGCCGCCGGCTGCCGCAGCCCGCCGGAAAGCGTCAGACCGGCCAACAGCAGCAGGCAGAGCAGGGCCAAAGCCTGGCCGCGCTGCCGCCGCTGCTGCAAAATCCGCCAAAAGTTATTTTCTGGCTTATTTTCCGAGTTATGTTTACAAGCAAACTGCCAATTAAGCATAAAATCACCTCAAATTTAATTTTTACCCTACAGTTCTTTTATGCCCAATTTTTACCAGACTTAAACCTTAAACGGCTTTTATTTTTTACACATAGTCGTCGTCGCCCCGCCGCCGCCAGGCCAGCCAGGCCAACCAAACCCACCAGCCTAAAACCAGCCAGCAGATCATCGCCGGCAGAGCCAACAGCAGCAGCCAGCCGCCGGCCAGGCAGCAAAGCAGAGCCGGCAAAGCCAGAAACCCACAAAAAAGCAGCAACAGCCACAGCATCATATCAACCCTCCGTGTGTTTATCCCGGCGCAGCAATTTAACCTGCTCCGCCAAAATCTGCGCCGCCTGCCGGGCCTCGTCAAGCGTGTTCTCCCAACCAAAGCTAAAACGCACCGCGCCCCGCAAACGCCACTCCGCCAGCCCCATGGCCTGCAAAACATGCGAGGGCTCCGCCCGGCCGGAGCTGCAAGCCGAGGCCGCGCTGGCCGCCACACCGGCCAAATCCAGAAACAACAGCAGCGCCGCCCCCTCCACATCCTGAAAACTCATATTCAGGTTGCTGGGCAGCCGCCTGACCAGGCCGCCGTTTACCACCGCCCCGTCAACCAGCCGTTGAACCTCCGCCAAAAAACAATCGCGCACCTGCCCGGCTCGGCTAACCTGTTGTGGCCAACGCTCCCGCGTAAGCCGGGCGGCCACGCCCAACCCCACAATTCCCGGCATATTCTCGGTGCCGCTGCGTATTCGCCGCTCCTGCCCGCCGCCCCAAAGCCGGGGCTGCAAATCCACCCCATGGCGCACATAAAGCGCGCCCACCCCTTTGGGGCCGTTGATTTTATGGCCGGAGAGCGTCAGCATATCCACCCCCAAATCCTGCACGTCTACCGGCATTTTACCCACCGCCTGCACCGCGTCGGTATGCAAAAGCACGCCCCGGTCGGCCAACAGCCGGCCAACCTCGGCCACCGGCTGGATAGAGCCGACTTCATTGTTCGCCAACATCAGGCTCACTAACAACGTATCCGGCCGCAAAGCCGCTTCCACCTGGGCGGCGCTGACCAGGCCGTCCTGATCCGGCGGCAGATAGCTGACCGCAAATCCCTGCTTTTCCAGATAACGGCAGCAGCCCAACACCGCGGCGTGCTCAATGCTGCTGGTGATGATATGGCCCCGCTGAAAACGCTCCGCCACACCCAGGATCGCCAGATTATCCGCCTCGGTGCCGCCGGACGTAAAATAAACCTCTCCCGGCTCGGCGTTCAGCAGCCCGCCCACCTGCTCTCTGGCCTGGGATAGCGCGTCATAAGCGTCGCGGCCAAAACTGTGGATAGCGCTGGGATTGCCCCAGTTTTCCAGCAGACAAGCCTGCATTGCCTCAGCCACCTCCGGATAGGGACGGGTGGTGGCGCTGTTGTCAAAATATATTCTCATTTTGATCATTCCCCTTAACAATTTATTGCCCCATTGGCAACTGCCGAGCTTTATAAGTATTTTATGCGCCCAAACCAAAAATGACACAGCGCCGGATCTAGATCCGAGCTGTGTCATTTTGCTGTTTGCTTATTCTGGTTTATTTGATTTCGCCATGCTTTTCGGCAAAAACCTCTGCGATTTGGTTCTTTTCATCCACCAAAACCACCGTTGGTTCAAAAGACTGGGCCTCTTCCGCGCTCATTGTAGCGTAAACCATAATAATCGCAATATCGCCGGGCTGAACCAATCTGGCCGCCGAACCGTTCAGGCAGATAACGCCGGAACCGGCCGGCCCTGGGATGGCGTATGTAACCAACCGGGAGCCATTGTTGTTATCCACAACGTGCACCTGCTCGTTGGGCAGGATGTTGGCGGCGGCCATCAAATCCGAGTCAATCGTGATGCTGCCAACGTAATTCAGGTTTGCTTCCGTAACCGTAACCCGGTGCAGTTTGGACTTTAACATGGTAAGATTCATGCTGCTGTAACCTCCAAGGAATCTTGCTAAACATTTTTAGCTAAATACAATTAGCCTAACTAATTGATGCGTTCATTTAAGTATACACTATTTTACAGGAATTGCAAGCTATTTTTTCAATTTATTTTTGTTAATAATTTCAATCTGCAATCCCTCCATAACCTGAAGCGCCGCCAAGTGCAGATCCGGGTCCGGCGCGGCGCAGGCCATGGCGTCAACCACCACGGGGGTTTCCGGCTGGGCGCATTTAACCAAAACAGCATTGCTGATAACACAAATATTGCTCACCAGACCGCAAAGCTCAATCTGCTCAAAGGCTGCGCAGCCGCGCAGATAATCAAACAGCGCCGCCGAACCAAAAACCGGCTTTTCAAAAGCGCGGCAGTCTTCCACCAAAGCGCCGGTCAAGCCATGAACCTGCCAGCCCTCCGTGTTGCGGATACAATGGCGCACCGGCAGCTTGCGCCCCTCCTGGGTGCGCAAATAATCATCCTCGTGGGTGTCCATAGTAACCACAACCTTGTCCCCATCGGCCTGATACTGTTTAATCTTAGCGGCGATCACTTCATCCAGCGCCTCGGCCCCGGCAAAACCAAGCGAACCATTCACAAAATCGTTTTGATAATCAACTACAATCAAAAGCTTATTCATCAGCGAAATCCCAGCCTCTCTCTAATTTTTCCGGCTCAATCAGCCCAGCAAAATATTATCAATCAAACGCGTTGTCTTAAAGCGAACGGCCAAGGCCAACATGGCCTGACGCTCCGGCTGCAACACCGGCTGCATTGTTTTAGCGTCGACAATCTCCACATACTCAATCTGCGCCAGCGGCGCGGTTTCAATATGCGCCTGCACCGCCGCCTTAATCAGGCCGGCGTCCCGCTCGCCCCCGTCATACAAACGCTTGGCCAGCTGTAAACTCTGGCTGAGCACCAAAGCCTGCTGACGACATTCCTCATCCAAATAAACGTTGCGCGAACTTTTAGCCAACCCGTCGGCCTCGCGCACAATCGGTACTCCGCAAATCTCCACTGGCATATTCAAATCCTGCGCCAGCTTGCGCACTACCGCCAACTGCTGGCCGTCTTTCTGGCCAAAATAAGCCCTGGTTGGCTGCGCCAGATTAAACAGCTTGGTCAGCACCACGCACACGCCCTGGAAGTGCCCTTTCCGGCTGGCCCCGCACAGAGTTTCCGTAACCCCAGCCACATTCATTGTGGTGCCAAAATCAGCGGGATACATATCTGCGGCCTGCGGCGCAAAAGCATATTTAACCCCTACCGATTCCGCTTTGGCCAAATCCCCCGTCAGATCGCGGGGATAAGTATCCAAGTCCTCGTTTGCCCCAAATTGAATTGGATTAACAAAAATACTGATTACCGCCAGGTCATTTTCTGCCACCGCCTGTTTGGCCAACGCCAAATGGCCCTCGTGCAGATAACCCATAGTAGGCACCAAACCGACCCGCAGGTTCTCGGCCCGCCATTTGCGGCCCAACTCCGCCATTTCCGCCACAGTTTTAATCAATTCCATTTTTCTTTTACCCCTTTCCTGCCACATTCAGGCCAACGGGCCAACCAAGCGTACGCTCTGCCGCTCTTTTTCCGGCAGCGCCGCCCAAAGGCCGGCGGCTTGCTGTTGTCCGCCGCCCACGACAGGGATTGCCAAATCCGGCGCAATCTCCAAAAGCGGCGCCAACACAAACGCCCGGCTGCCCATCTCCTTATGTGGAATTATAAGCCCTTCGGCGAAAAAAGTCAATTCTTCATATAATAAAATATCAATATCCAAAATTCTGGCGCCCCAGCGCACCCCCGGCCGCCGGCCAACCCGCCGTTCAATATCCTTGGCCAGGGCTAACAGCGCCAGCGGTTCCAGGCGGGTTTGGCCGCGCACAGCCAAATTATAAAAATCCGGCTGCTCCACGCCCCCCCAGGGGGCGGTTTCATACAAGCTGGAACAATCCTCAATTTTCAGCCCGGCCGCCGCCAAAAGTTCCAAACCCTGGCGCAGGTTCGCTGCCCGGTCGCCCAAATTGCTGCCCAAACCAAGATAAACCAGCCGGCCAATCTCACAAACCATAGTCGGCCACCGTCCGGTTGATTTCAACGATCGCCGGGGCTTTCAACCTTGGGGCCAGCGGCGCGGCGCACTTCTCCAGCCGCACCGTAACCGCCTGCACCAGTTCGTTGGCCAGCAGAGCGTGGGCAATTTCAGAGGCCAGGCTCTCCAGCAGATTATGGTGTTCGCCCTGCATTATTTTTTCAATCATCAGGTAAGTCTGGCCATAATCAACCGTATCGGCCAAATCGTCGCTTTCCGCCGCCTCGCAGGTATCCAAAAACATCTCCACATAAAGTTTAAATTCCTGCTTTTCGGTTCGCTCCTGCGGCAGCGCCCCATGACAGGCCCAAAAACTCATCTGCGGCAAAATAATTTTATCTTGATGAAGTATTTCATTATACATAAAAATCTTTACTCCTGAATTAATTTATAATCAGCCGTTTATTAAACTTAAATTTTTTTAAATATGCAGCTCTTCACCAATATTAATTTTATATAAGGCGTTGCTCACAGCCAGAACGTCCGCCGCCGCGGCCACGTCGTGCACCCGCACCAGCGCCGCCCCCGCCAGCGCCGCCTGCGCGGTAACAGCCGCCGTTGCCAACAAACGTTTATCCACCGGCTGGCCGCAAAGCAACCCCAGAGTAGATTTACGCGAGGCCGCCACCAGAATTGGCCGTCCCAAAATCCGCAAAGCCGCCGTGTACGCTAAAGCCTGCATATTCTGTTCCGGAGTTTTGCCAAAGCCAAAGCCAATATCCAAAATCAACTGCTCGTCTTTAACGCCGGCAGCACGGGCAATCTGACGGGCCTGGCGGAAAAAACGGGGCAGCTCGCCTGACACATCCAAATCAGACGCTATATTGTCCCGGTTGTGCATTACCACCACCGGGCAGCCGTATTCCGCCGCCAGCGCCGCCATTTGATGCTGCTCGTCAGCGGGATATTGCAGCCCCCAAATATCGTTGATAATATCCGCGCCAGCCGCCAGGGCCGCCGCCACCACCTGCGGCTTGTAGGTATCAATAGAAACCGGCAGATCCGCCGCAGCAGCTTTCAGCCGCCGAATTACCGGCACAACCCGCCCAATTTCTTCTTCAATGCTAATCTGCTGATGACCAGGCCGGGTAGATTCGCCCCCCACATCAATGATATAAGCGCCCTCGGCGCGCATTTGCAGAGCCCTATCCACCGCCTGCTCCACCGAGGCATAACTGCCGCCGTCAGAAAAAGAATCGGGGGTAAGGTTCAAAATACCCATAATCCGGCAGCCGCCGCCAAGCGGCAGCACCCGCCCGCCGCCAAGCGACAGCTGCCAGTTTTCCTGCCGAATATTAATCAACGCCTGCTCGATCTCATCCGCCAGAGCAGGCAGGCCAAACTGCTGCCGGCGCAGGCCCCGGCAAATCCGGCCATATTGCGCAGCGGTCGCCAGCATAAGCACGCTGGAGCGTTCCGGCTGGCCTAAAATCACCTGCGAGTTAACCGCCGCGTCCGCCCCTTTGGCTAAGAACTCCTGTTTCAGGATATTGGCGGCCGGGGCGCGCAAATTCTCCGCCCGCAAAGCGAAGAAATCGCCTTTCCAGCTCATATGCCGGCAGGCATAAGGGCTGACGCCAATCCGCTCCATGGCCCGGCTCACGCTGGCCGCGCAAGAGCCGCCAACGGCCAGACAGGTTAAATTAAAATCATCACCGCTCATATTTCTAATAAATCAGCTCCACATTCTTTTTTTGCTCCGGCCAGGCGCATTTAGCCCGCGATGGGCAAAGAAAGCATGGCCGGCTCATTTTGTCCGCCTGGCTTAAAATTTGCGCCAATCCGCCCTCCGCTCCCTGCCGGTGCAGACGCACCGCCTTACAGATTTCTGCCGCCACCTCCGGGTGATAACCCACCGCCAACAGCAAAGGTTCGGCCAATTCCGCCGAGGCCTCGGCATGGTCAATATCCGGATCGGCATACTGCTGCCAGCGCCCCACGTCATGCAGCAGCGCCGCCGCATAAACTATATCCTTGGCCACCGGATTGCCGCCGCAGTCCAGCCACAGCGCATAAGCAATCCGCGCCACGTCAAAAGCGTGCTCCAGACCATGGCGGCAAAAATCCCGCCCCTGCTCCGCCTGATTGTTGGCAATAATCCAGCTTTGATAATCCGGATGGCGCAAGATAGCGTTCACCCGTTCCATTTGTTTATTTGCCTTGCGCAAAGTTTTCTCTCCTTTATTTAAGGATGCCATTTGACTTAAATCAAATGGACGTGTTCATAACAACAAAACTAAGGCAAGCTTCATGCTCACCTTAGTTTGTCAATTTTCAAATATGCGTTCTCATTAGCATTTTTCATCCCTTTTGTTAAAGCAAGGATTTCAGGAAAGCGGCGGCGCCGCCGGCAGCTTGGGCAGTTTAACCGCCAGCATGCCATCCACAGCAGGGGCCGCGCCAATAATCGGGGCGGCCTCGCCGCCAGCCCCGGGCTGGTCATTATTGCTGTCCGTCCCGCTGGTTTCGGCCTCTTCCCGGCCCTCCATCAAACGATAAAATTCATCAGCGTCAAGGGTTTCCTGCTCCATCAAAGCCTGGGCGATAATATGCAGCTTATCGCTATGTGTTTGCAAAATCTCCGTGCAGCGGCTGTAACATTCGTCCATCAGCCGCTTGGCCTCTTTATCAATTTCGCAAGCGGTCGTTTCACTGTAATTGCGCTCCGCCCCCAGACTGCGCCCCAAAAAGATATGGTTGCGATCGGTTTCAAAGGTAAGAGAGCCTAACTGCTCCGACATACCGTAACGGGTAATCATCTGGCGCACAATATCCGTAGCGCGCTCCAGATCGTTGCTGGCGCCGGTGCTGATATCGCCCAGCATCAGCTGCTCCGAGATACGACCACCCAGCATCACCACCACCTGCTCCAGCATCCGGGTTTTAGTCTGATAATTAACGTCCTCTTCCGGCAGCATCAGGGTATAGCCGCCAGCCATACCGCGCGGAATAATGCTCACCTTATGCACCGGATCGGTATGCTCCAGATAATAACAGGCAACCGCATGGCCGGCCTCATGGTAGGACACCAATTTTTTCTCACCGGGATTAATCACATGCGATTTTTTCTCCGGTCCGGCGATCACTCTTTCCACGGCCTCTTCAACCTCGGCCATCTCCACTCTAACCTTGTTGCGGCGCGCCGCCAGCAGCGCCGCCTCGTTCAGCAGGTTAGCCAAATCCGCGCCGGTAAAGCCGGGCGTACGTTTGGCGATTACTTTCATATCAACATCGTCGGCAATCTGTTTGCCTTTGGCGTGAACCTTCAAAATAGCCTCGCGCCCTTTAATATCCGGCGCGCCAACAGCAATCTGCCGGTCAAAACGACCGGGACGCAGCAAAGCCGGGTCCAGAATATCCGGCCGGTTGGTGCCGGCCAAAACAATAATTCCCTCGTTGGCCGCAAAACCGTCCATTTCCACCAAAAGCTGGTTCAACGTCTGCTCGCGCTCGTCATGGCCGCCGCCCACGCCAGAACCGCGCTGCCGGCCAACCGCGTCAATCTCGTCAATAAAAATAATGCAGGGAGCGTGTTTTTTGGCGGTATCAAACAAATCGCGCACACGCGACGCACCGACGCCCACAAACATCTCCACAAAGTCAGAGCCGCTGATGGTGAAAAACGGCACGCCGGCCTCACCGGCCACCGCTTTGGCCAACAGAGTTTTGCCGGTACCGGGAGAACCATAAAGCAAAACGCCTTTCGGGATCTTCGCGCCCAGTTGGTTATATTTTTTGGGGGTTTTCAAAAAGTCCACCACTTCGGCCAACTCTTCGATAACCTCGTCAATGCCGGCCACATCCTTAAAGGTGGTGCGTTTTTTCTCATCCAAATGCAGCCGCGCCCGGCTTTTGCCGAACTGCATAACCTTGCCGCCGCCCTGCCCCTGATTGAGCATAAAGAACAGAAACGCGCCAATCAGCAGAATCGGCAGCAGAGATAACAAAAGCTGCGTCCAAAAGTTTGGCTCCGGCACGCCGTTATACTTAACGTTGGTAACGCCGTTTTCCTCAAAAAATGATGATATGGTGTCGTCTGCCGGGCCTTGCGTATAATAATCCGAGCCGTTTTTCAGCTTGCCGTTATAAATGGTGGTGTCGTTGCCCTGAGGCCGCACCTCCACGCTGGCAATCTGCCCGTTTACCACCATCGGCCGAAACTCGCCCATATAATTAAGCTCTCTGGCCTGCGGTTCCGTATCCGCGCTAATCATGTAAAGTGAAACCACCATCAAAACCAGCAGCAGAAAAATCGTTACATTTTTTAGTTGCTTCTGCAAAGCTATTATTCACTCCTTACTACTAAAAACATCATCTTATTAATTCTAATTATACCACACACTAAATATGTTTTGCAATTTCTTTTAGAAAATTACGTCAATTTTTTCAAATAAAATCTCAAAATATTTTACCAGACCCAGATTACCTTCACCAAGAATATCTTAGTCGGCCGCAATGCCCGCCAAATCTATATAAGCATAAGAAGCAAGGCTGTTTTTTCTAATTATCTCTATCGCGGCTTCCGAGCAATCTACGCCAATCCATTTTCGTCCCAAAGCATTGGCTACCGTTAAAGTTGAGCCAGAACCGGCAAAGCAATCCAAAACAATACTATTTTTTTTTGAGGACTGTTCAATAATTTGCTTTAGCATTTCAGCATTTTTTTGGGTTGGATACCGAGGATTTTGCGGATCTTTGAACCTCCAAATATCTTGCACCTTTTTTCCTTTATGTTCATCCGCATACTTTTTTATCCTGGGATTGCCGGTTGAAGACCATTCGATAAGTCCTGCCGCGTCCAATCTATCAAATTCTTCCGGATTGGTTCGCCAATGCCGGCCCGGCGGAACGGGCAGATTCCGCCAGGGTTTGCCGGTTGGGCCGTCTTTAGTTTCGCCCGGCGCGTGCAGGGGTATTGTGGTATATCTTCTGCCGTCCTCATCTATTTTATTAAATCTTTCTGCTGTTTCTGCCGCTTCTAAAGGAATTTTGATGTCGTTCCAAATATTTTTCTTATAATTTTTGGCATAAAAAAGTATCATATCTTTAATATTGCCATAAGCCTTTCGATAAAAGTTCTTGGGATTGGATTTAATTCTGGCAATGTCATTTTTAAAATTTTCCCGGCCAAATATTTCATCCATAATAATTTTTACATAATGACCAATTTTATAATCAATATGTAAATATATCGAACCAACGTCAGAAAGTAACTCTCTGATCAATATTAGTCTTTCCCGGATAAATTCCAGATAATCATCAGTGCTCATCTTATCGGAATAGGCAACGGCTTCTTCTTTGGAGCTGCTTATCGTATTTGCGCGCCCGTCAGCCGAAATATAAAAATTCTGCTCCGTGTTAAAGGGCGGGTCAATATATACCAGGTCAATTTTGTGTTGATATTTTTCCAATAATAACGCCAAGGCTTTAAAATTATCACCCTTGAACAGGATAGAGCAATCAGCGGGAATATCGACATAATGAAAACTTTTTCTTATCCTGCCGGCTTTCGCTAATATTTCCTGCTCATCTAACTTATTGTCAAATGTTAAATCCATTTTTTTACCTTATTTATAATGAATATAAAAAATCACACAACAATAATGCGGATATGATAATTTGCTCGGGATGATCTTCTAAATATCTGTACATTTTATGATAACCTCGTATATACAAAACTCCATCCATTATGGAAACGGGAACAATCTCTTCCGAAACAATTTTACTTTCAAAAGAAGACTGCATCGTTCTGACAGCGTCGTCAAACTGGGCGTTCTGATGGCCGCCAAAATCTGTGATAAATTTCGCCTCAGCTATAACATATTTACCGTTAAATTTTGCCAGAAAATCTATGCCTTTTTCGCGGTTAAATCCCAAATATTTTTTTGCAAAATTCTTCATAGCCAAATCAGAACCATTAAAAACACAATTCGTTTGGCTGTTTAAAAACGTATTCTCATCACGGGTTATCGGCGCGCCAAGAGTTCCCTGATCTACCCAGCGCTTAAACATTGGGCCAATTTGCCGGTTAGTTTCTTTCGGCTCCGTGCATTTTTCGAGGATCTGTTCAATCCCCATTTGAAATAATATGTCGGCAATTCTGTTAACAGCTTGCGGATTTTTATCTATCGCGCCGCTATCACGCTTCAAAAACGCCACATAAGAATCCTTGATCGGAAACCGCTCCATTTTGAGTAATAGCTTTACTAATTCCGTTTTATTTTTTGTTGCATAGGCATTTCTAATTTTTATTTCTTCTTCTTTAGTGATTTCTCTTCTTGAATTTTGGGCGATTGGATAAACCTTATAGAGTTCATCCAAATAATTACCTTGCTGGGCCAACGCTACGCTTAACTGCGTCCAAAAATTCATAACAAAAAATTTCTCCCATATATAAAATCTCAAAATAATTTTAATCTACTTATATAAACTATAAATAAACAAAAAGCTTTTGAATCTATGTTATTTTTTGCCGCCGCTTTTGGCGCGCCGCCGCTGCATTTCTTCATCGGAAAGGCGCAAGAACCTTAACCAGCCGTGGTTTTTAACCACCGCCACGCCGCCCGGCAAATGAATAGTTCTATGCAGGGGCAGGTTAAGCACCGCCTCGGTATGCTCAAAACTCAAAGCGCAGACCGGGCTTTGCGCAGCCGCCTGCCAAAGCGCGCGCACCAGAAGCCGGCGCATGGCCAAAGGCTCTTTCTGCCAATCCTGCCACAAATAAGCCGCGCCCTGTTCCGGGTCCACCGTTGCCTGCCGCATCTTCCGCCGCACACATTCCGCCAGAAAATCCTGCTCTGCCGCGGCAATTTCCGCCGTCTGCGCCAGGGCCGCGCTCCAGTTGGGGTTAAGCTGCTGCAAAAGCGGGCCAAGCCGATTGCGCAGCCGGTTGCGGGTATAATCCAGACCTGCATTGCTGGAATCCTCCCGCCAGGCCAGACCATTTTCCGCCAGATAAGCGTTAATCTCCCGCCGGCTGACGTTTAACAGGGGCCGCAGAATCTGGCCGTTGCGCCGGCGCATAGCCGCCAGCCCGGCCGTACCGCTGCCGCGCAGCAAATGGAGCAGTACCGTTTCCGCCTGATCATCCTGATGATGCGCGCAAACCAGCCAAACCGGACGATAACCCTCAGCCGCCTGTTCCGCACAGACCTGCCGCAGCCAAGCATAGCGGCTATCTCGGGCCGCGTTTTCGCCCTTGCCCGCCAAATCCGCCGCCCTGCCGCAAACCAGCTCAACGCCCAGCCTTTGGCAAAAATCCCGACAGAATTGCTCGTCGCCGTCCGATTCCACACCCCTCAGTCCATGATTAAAATGCGCCGCCAGCAAAGCAAAATCCAAATCAGTTTGCAGCCGCCGCAAACCATACAGCAACGCCACCGAATCCCGCCCACCGGAAAAAGCTGCCACCAGCATTGGCCGGGCGCCACCCGGTAAATATTCCTGCAAATTTTCTTTTAAGCGCTGCAAAATGGGCACAACACACACCACGCTAAAATTAATATATACCTATGCTTTATTCGATATGTTTAATAAAAACCCTCTTTTTACTATATAAAAAAGTTCCTGCCCAAACCAGCAGGAACCTTTTTAATTTTTTTTAATAAAGTAAGCATTATGCCACCTTAGCCACCAAAACGGTAATATCATCTTTTAAGCGGCCGCCGGAAAGCGCCACCGCCTTACCCAACAGAAACTCGGCCATCACCTGGGCGTCCTCAATGCTGTTATCCTCCAAAAGACCAATCAGCCAGTCCAAATCCGTCTGGCTGTCCGCGTCCAGCAGGCCGTCGCTGGCCATAATCACCATGTCCCCGGCCTCCAGCTTGGCGTTAAAAATAGCCTTGTCCACAGTTTGCAGCATTCCCACCGGTAAAGAGGCGTTTTTTATCACCTGCACCTTACCGGCGCGCTTGATAAAGCTGGGAGCGGCTCCGGTTTTGATAAATTCGGCGCTGTTGTCATAGCGGTCGATAATACACATATCCAGCGTAACAAAAGCTTCTTCACCGCCTTGCAGCAGCAAAACAGTGTTCACGGTATCCACCGCAGTGTAGCGGTCAAAGCCGACTTCCAGCAGGTGCGTCAGCATATTAACCGCACTGCCGGATTTCATCGCCGCCGGAATGCCCGCGCCCATGCCGTCGCTGATCATCAAAAGCTGCCGCCCCTCGCCCAGAGTAACGCTGTCGCCGGAATCGCCGCAAACCGGATTGCCCTCTTTAGCCAGCTGGGCCTTGCCCACAAACAGCATATTAGCCCCCTCGCGCAGCATATGGAAACAACAGCCCACGCCGTCGCAGCCACCGTGGCCGCAGCTGACTTCCTGGGTGCGAAACTTCTTTTGCAAAACCCGGCTGACCTCTCGGGCCGCCAAATCCCGGCAGGCCACCTCGCCGGGGCAGTCTTCCATATTCACCCAAAAGTCCAGATTTTTTTCACCCAGATGGGTTATCTGCACGCCGCTGACGGATAAACCCTGTTTAGCCAGCCGCCGTGCCAGCGCCTTTTCCATATAATTCAAATCTCCGCCGCTGTCCAGCATTTCACCGGCCAGCTTGTCCATAACCTCGGCCGTGCCCTCCAGCTGCCCGGCCAGAAAAAGCCGGTTGCTGGCCTGTTGCAGCTGCCAATAATTGTTCTGGCAGTATAATTCATAAAGGCAGTTGATTGTCGCCACCAGCTCGCGCAAATGCGGGCAGCGCCGGGCAAAATTATCCGGCACATCCTTAACGTCGGCAAAACCTTTCTGTTCGGCCACGCTAAACAGCCCCATAACCCCGCGGTAGGTGTCCTCCACATCCACCGACCAGCATAAATTATGTATGGAGCAGCGGTTGCAGACCTGCCCGCAGAGATGATTAAGCACCATTTCCACATTGCGCTCCTGCTCTTCACTGCGCTTATCCGACGCGCCCACCGCCCGGCAGCCATTGGCCAGATCGCGGAAAAAACCGGCCACGTTTTGCAGCCGCCTGGCCGAAAAGCGCAAACGCCGCTTGTTGTTTTCGTCCTCCGCATTCCGCATTGATACGCCAACAAACAGTTTTTCACCCCGCTTCAGCAGGCTGGCCGGCAGCAAAAACAACAGCCCCACCGCCACAAAGCTGGCCAGCAGGTGGCCCTGGATTTGCTGCGCCTCCATAATATAAACACCCAGCATCACGTTGCCCAACAAAAAGCCCAAAGACACGCCCAACCGGGCAAAGCCCTTAAAGGCCCCTGCCAGCAGGCCGGCAAAAGCATAAATGCCAATCGTAGCGATCGAAACGGTTTGATCCAAACTGGGCAAAATTCCCATCAGCGCGCCCACGCCCGCCCCTGCGCCGGCGCCGCCCCAAAGCCCGGCCAGCAGCACCAACAGGCGGCTAATCACATCCCGGATTTGCAGGCCGCCCAGGTTAAGCTCGCCAAAGCCGCAGATACAGCCCAAAAACAACACAAACAGGCAGACCAGTTCGTCCGCCGAAAGGCTCTTAATGTCCTCAATCTCCTGCAAAATGCGCAGAGCAATCATCAGCACCAGCGAAAGCCCGGCGGCAAAAGCGCCCTCAAAGCAAACCAGCAGCAGGTTATAAGGCAAAAGCTCGTCCGCCAGCAAAAGCCCCAGAGAACGCAGAGCAATCAGCGCGGCAGCGCAGACCAGCGGCGCGGCGAACCAATCCCGCTTTTCGTCGCGCGGGCGCAGGTATAAAACCAGGGCCGCCAAAGTGCAGGCCACCAGATAAATCCAGGCCCCCTTGCCCAGAGCCAGCAAACTGCCCGCCAGCACCGCCAGCAGCAAAAACGGCGCGAAGTGGCAATAGCAAACCACCGCCGCCACCGCAAAAGCAATACCAAACGGATAAAGCCCGCCCAAAACCGCGGCCTTGCCCAACAGCACGCCCGCCGCCAGACAAAAAATATCAATCACACCCACATCCGGCCAATGCAGGCTTTGTCCCCAAAATTCCTTTTGCCAAACATGGCGCTCCGGCCCCTCGGTTTCCGCCTTGTCTTTCCGCCCCCAAAGTTTGCCTCCGGGTTTGGCCTGCGGTTCATTTTCCGCCTCTTTCCGCCTGAAAGGCGAAACCTGCGGTTTGCAATCCATGGCCATCAAAATCACCCTCCGTCCAAACGTCTAAACTATAATGCTCTGCTTATAGTATAAACGCTGGCGGCGGCAAAACGTGTCGCAACCGGGCGGCTAATGCCGCCTTTTCATCGCCTCTTTTGGCTTTCATACAGCATTATGCGGCATAATCCACCTGTTTCAGCAACTTATATACAGGTCGTGTATTGACACCATATATAACACCATGTATAATATAAATAGGAGGATAATATAATGTCTACATGGGATAAACTCCTGCAAAGAATAACTTCATTATCAAAAGATGTACGCTTTGCAGAGTTAAAAAAAATACTTATCAGTTATGGTTATAAGATGTATACGCCAAAATGTGGCAGCAGCCACTATACCTTCCGCAAAAAAGGCTGTTCGCCAATAACGATACCAAAACATGAACCAATAAAACTAGCATACGTTAAAATGGTAAAGCAAGTTATTGAAAATGAGGTGCAAAACAATGAAAACATTAAGTGATTATCTAAAATTACCTTATAAAATGGAAATTATGCAGGATTCAACAGAGGGCGGTTATATTGTTTCCTTTCCTGATTTGCCTGGCTGTATCACCTGCGCCGAAACTTTAACCGACGCTGTAAAAAATGCGGAAGACGCCAAACAGGCCTGGCTGGAGGCCGCCCTGGCTGACGGTTTAACAATTAGCGAACCCAACGCCTCTCTGGAATATTCCGGGCAATTTAAACTAAGAATGCCCAAAAGCCTGCACCGTTCCTTGGCGGAACACTCCAAACAGGAGGGAATTAGTATGAATCAGTATTGCTTGTATTTATTGGCCAAAAGCGACGCCGCCTATCCGGCCTACAAATGATGATAAAGCTGCAACAGAAAAAGCGCCACAGAACATGGCGCTTTTAGTTTGCAAAACAGACTTTGGCAGGCGTACCATTCCCCTGCATCTCTTAATTCTCCGCCCGCTCGTTCATGGTTGGCAAACGGCGGCTGTTATCCTTAAAGCGCGGCGAAAAAATTGCCCAGCCAAAAAATACCAGATTAACAACGACCAAAACCAGCGCGGTCAAGAGCATTTCCGGAAGAGCGGGCAGTGAATTATCAGCAGGCGCGGTACGTTCAGCAAAGCCAAGCAGGCTGTTATTCAGATAATGCAGCATAACCGGCAGCCAGATATTGTCCGTTTTCAGATAGGCCCAGGCATAGAAAATACCCAGCGCGACACAGGTTGAGCCTTGAATAAGCAGCAGAAAATACCATTGCTGCGGTGAGTTTACAATATGTACCGGCAGGTGCCAAACGCCCCAGATTAGGCCCACCAGCAGCACGCCGCGGCGCAGGCCATATTTTTTCTGCAAAATTGGCTGCAAAAAATACCGCCAGCCGTATTCTTCGCCCAGGATATTGATTAGCGAAAAGCAAAAGCCCAGCGGCAGATTGACCAGAAAAAAACTCCAGGTTGCGCCGTCCCGCAAAAAAGCCGGCAGGGAAAAATCATTCTCGCCCAGGCAGGACAAAACCACCAGCCGCGCCAGCAGCAGCGCCACATAAAGACCGGCTATTAAAGCGCACAGCCGCCAGCGTCCGCCCTGCAGGCCATAAGCCCGGCGGCGCTCCGCATTCTCGAACCAGAGGAAGAACCACAATGGCAGAGAAAAAAGCGGCAAAATAGCCCCCGCGTCTTTGTAAAAATCTGCAAACAGCCCAAAAACATTTAGCAGCGCCAACAGCAGATAAACGCTGCCAATCAGCAGATAAGCAGCAAAAAACAGCCGGGGCATCCGCTCGTCCTGGCGGCGCGTCAGCAGGGCTACCAGCATTGCCGCCATAGCCGGGTGCAGCATATAATCCGCCACAGAGCCGCCGTTTAGCAGCGGCACGGCCGAAAAAGCCGCGCCGGCCAATAACAGCAGCAAAAACAGCCGCAGCTGCCTGTCCTCCGCAAACATACTAAATCACTGTTCCCCCTAATCTTGGCTATCATTTACTTCATATTATATTACTCACTTCATTGAGTTCATTTTGCGCAGAAAGATATAACACAGCGCCATCGCCAGCAAACAAACCAGCAGCACGACCACCGTTGTCAGCGGGCTGGCGGCAAAGGGCATGGGCACGTTCATACCAAAAAAGCTGGTGATAAAGGTGGGCACCGTTACCATCAGGGTAATCACCGTCAGAAAATTCATAACCTTGCTCAGGTTGTTGTTAGATATGGAAGCCAGCGCGTCCATGGAGTTTTTCAAAATGGTGGTATAAATATCGGCCATCTCCACCGCCTGCTTGTTCTCAATAATCACGTCGTCCAGCAGGTCGCGGTCTTCCTCATACATACGGATTGTGCGGGTGCGGAAAAGTTTCTCCATAACTTTATCGTTAGAGCGCAGCGAAGTTGTGAAGTATACCAGACTTTTCTGCAAATTAAGCAGGCTGTTCAGGTCGTCGTTGTTCATATTCTGGCGCAGGCGCGCCTCCAGCGTTTCATAGCGGCGGTTAATGTCGCGCAGGAATTTCAAATAAATATTAGTTTGCATTTGCAAAATCTGCATTGTCAAACGGGTTTTTTTGAATGTGGCGGCTGATTTAACCCGACCGCCGGCAAAACTGTTATATAAATCCAGCTGGTTCAGGCTGATGGTAACAAAAAAATCATCATTCTGCACAATCCCCAAAGGCATTGTATCATAAATCACTTCCGAGTCGGTAATCACCGGCACGTCCACAATAATCAAAATTTGGCCGTCCTCGGTTTCCACACGAGCCAACTCATCATCGTCCAGGGGATAGCGGATAAATTCTTCGGCAATGCCGGTTTGCTCGCTCACCAGACGGATTTCCTCCGGGGTGGGATTAACCAGATTAAGCCAGTCCCCTTTCTGCATGGTTGCCACCTGCTGCATTGCCGGCTGGACGTCCCCCTGGCCCAACTGCGGCGTTCTATAAATCGTCAGCATGACGCACTCCTCCTTATTTCAGGGCGCGTCAAAAACAGCCAAAGCCATGGACGGCGCGCTCCTTGGTTTGTCGTATCTTGGGTTTACTGCCGGTGTCCCCGTCCATGTCTTTCACCTCTCTTTGCTGAAAAAAATCCTGTTAAAAAAATCTACTATAATATAATACAACTAAAAGCCCGATTTGAACAGACTTTTTTTGAAATTTTTTAAACTAAATCAAATATTTTTTTTATTTATAAAATAGCACACGCACAAGAAAAAATCGTTGAGCATACTTTTGGGAAAAATTTTTAAACTAAATCAAATATTTTTTTATTTATAAAAAAAGCGCACGCACAAGAAAAAATCGTTGAGCATACTTTCTTTAAAATTTTTAAATTAAAGAAGATTTTTTTTTCACAATATGCTATACTATATAAAATGCCAGCCATTATCTTTAAGAAAGGCAAGTGAAGAAAAGTTATGCAAACAAATTCAATAAAAACCACCGCGGTTATTATGGCGGCCGGCAAAGGTACCCGGATGAAATCCGCCCTGCCCAAAGTGCTGCATAAAGCGGCCGGGCGGACAATGCTGGGCCAGGTTCTGCACGAGGTCCGCGCCGCCGGCGTTAACGACTGTGTAGTCGTAGTCGGCCACGGGGCGGAGCAGGTGCAGGCCAGCCTGCAAGAAGATCCGAATTGCCGTTTTGCCCGGCAAATGCCCCAGCTGGGCACCGGCCACTGCGTACAACAGGCCCTGCCGCAAATTCCCGCCGCCACCGAGGCGGTGCTGATTCTTTGCGGCGATACGCCGCTGCTGCGCGCCCAAACCATTCAGCAAATGCTCCAGCTCTACGCCGCCAGCCAGCAGACCGCACAGCCCCTGGCCGGGCTGCTGCTAACCACCCTGTTGGACAATCCCTTCGGCTATGGGCGCATTGTGCGAAACAGCAGCGGCAGCGTAACCGCCATTGTGGAAGAAAAGGACGCCAGCGAGCAGCAGAAACAAATCCGCGAAATCAACGCCGGCGCTTACATATTTAATTATGCGGCGCTACAAAGTGCGCTTGGCCGGTTGAATAACCACAATGCCCAGGGCGAATACTATTTAACGGACGTTATCAGTTTGCTGGCGGCGGACGGTCTGCGCCTGGATACTCTGCCGGCAGCCGACCCGCTGGAAACCAGCGGCGTTAACGATCGGGTTCAGCTGGCCGCCGCCGCCGCCGAACTCTACCGCCGCAAAGCCGAGGAACTGATGCTGGCCGGCGTTACTATCATCAATCCGGCCTCCTGTTGTATTGAACTGGATGTGAAAGTTGCAGAGGATGTTACAATCTACCCCAACTGCCAGCTCAGAGGCCAAACCACGATCGGCTCCGGCACCGTTTTAGACAGCGACTGCCTGATCACCGACAGCCAAATCGGCCGCGACTGCACTATCACCAAATCGGTGCTCAATCAGGCGGCGGTGGGCGACCGCGCCAACATCGGCCCCTTTGCCTATCTGCGGCCGGGGGCCAGGCTGGCCGAGGACGTTAAAGTCGGCGATTTTGCCGAACTGAAAAACGCCCAAATTGGCCGGGGCAGCAAGATCCCCCACCTTTCCTACATCGGCGACGCCGAAGTGGGCGAGAACGTCAACATCGGCTGCGGCACAATCACCTGCAATTACGACGGCGTGAACAAACACCTGACCAAAATCGGCAGCAACGTTTTTGTGGGCAGCAACAGCAATCTGGTCGCTCCGGTGGAAGTGCAGGACGACGCTTTTATTGCCGCCGGCAGCACAATCACCCGCGAAGTCCACGCCGGCGCGCTGGCGGTGGAACGCAGTCCGCAGAGGGAAATCGCCAACTGGAACCGTGAAAAAAGCCCGCAGGCGTTAGCCAAGTCCAGCGCAAGCAGGGCGAAGGCGTTAGCCGAGTCCAGCGACAGCAGGGCGCAGGCGTTAGCCAAGTCCAGCGCAAGCAGGACCGGCGCAAAAAAACTTTAATATTTCAGCAAACAAATTCCGCCAAAAAAACATAAAAAAACCTTAAAGTCAACAGGAAAAACCTAAAACCCGGCGAATAATTTTAAGGTAAGACAAGCTTTATTTTTACGGTTTTTTTGAAAACCCAGGGAGGAATTTTTAATATGAGCGATACTGCTTTACAGGTTTTTACCGGCAACGCCCATCCGGAGCTGGCACAGGAAATTGTCGATTATCTGGGCATCAGCCTGGGCAAAGCCAAGGTTTCCAAGTTTAAGGACGGCGAAATTCGGCTGGAAATAAACGAGAGCGTGCGCGGCAACAACGTTTTCATTGTGCAGCCCACCTGTTCCCCGGTTAATGAAAATTTGATGGAGCTTTTGATCATGATAGACGCTATCCGCCGCGCCTCCGCCAAATCAATTACCGCGGTTATCCCCTACTATGGCTATGCCCGGCAGGAGCGCAAGCAAAAACCGCGCGAACCGATCTCGGCCAAACTGGTGGCCAACCTGCTGACGGCGGCCGGCGCCGACCGCATGGTTACGATTGACTTGCATACCAGTTCAATCCAGGGCTTTTTTGATATTCCGGTAGACCATATGCCGGCTGCGCCGCTGCTGGCCGATTATTATTTGAAGAAAAATATGGAAAACATCGTGGTCGTATCCCCGGATATTGGCGGCGTAACCCGCGCCCGCAACATTGCCGCGCGCTTAAACTGCGGCCTGGCGATTATTGACAAACGCCGCCCCGAGCCTAATCAATCCGAGATTATGGGCATCATCGGCGACGTTAAGGGCAAAAACGTTATTATGGTGGACGATATGATCGACACCGCCGGCACGATCACCAACGGCGCTAACTTCTTATATGAACAGGCCGGCGCTAAAGAGGTTTACGCCTGCTGTTCGCATGCCGTTTTCACCCCGCCGGCCGTGGAACGCATTGAGAAATCGGCTATTAAAGAAATGCTGATTACCAACACTATCCCCATGACGGCGGAAGAGCGGGCGTGCGAAAAAATCAAAACCGTATCCATTGCCCCGCTGCTGGGCCGCACGATTGAGTATATTCACAACAAAAAATCAGTAAGCGAGATTTTCGATCAAGGAGTAATTAATGACTAACGTTTTTGATATTTTAAGCGAGCGCGGTTACATCGAGCAAAGCACCGATCCCGGAATCCGCGACCTTTTGGGGCGGGAAAGCGTAACCTTTTATATCGGCTTTGATCCAACCGCCGACAGCCTGCATGTTGGGCACTTTATCCAGATTATGGTGATGTCGCATATGCAGCGCGCCGGCCACCGGCCGATTGCCCTTTTTGGCGGCGGCACCGGCATGATTGGCGATCCCTCGGGGCGTACCGATATGCGCAAAATGATGACGCAGGAAACCATTCTGGCCAATATTGCGGCCTTTCGCAAGCAGATGAGCCGCTTTATCGACTTCGACAGCGATATGCCCAACCGGGCGCTGATGATCAACAATGGCGACTGGCTGCTGAATTTGAACTATGTTGATTTCATCCGCGAGGTGGGCACGCACTTTTCCGTCAACCGGATGCTGACCGCCGAATGTTTTAAAAATCGCCTGGAGCGGGGGCTCTCTTTCTTTGAATTTAATTATATGCTGATGCAGAGTTATGACTTTTTGCAGCTGCACCGCCAGCATAACTGCAAAATGCAGCTGGGCGGCAACGATCAGTGGTCTAACATCATCGGCGGCGTGGAGCTTTGCCGCCGCATGGACGGCGCGCAGGTTTATGGCCTGACCTTTAAGCTGCTGACCAACAGCCAGGGCAAGAAGATGGGCAAAACGGAAAGCGGCGCGCTGTGGCTGGACGCTGCCAAAACCTCGCCCTATGAGTTCTATCAATACTGGCGCAACATTGACGACGCCGACGTGGAAAACTGCCTGGCGCTGCTCACTTTTTTGCCCATGGAGGAGGTGCGCCGTTTGGGCGCGCTGCAAGACGCGGCCATCAACGAGGCCAAAGCCCGGCTGGCCTATGAGGTAACCAAGCTGGTGCACGGCGAGGCCGAGGCCGAAAAGGCCCAGGCAGCGGCCCAGGCGTTGTTTGCCCCGGCTGCCGGCGCGGCGGCGGCTGATTTGCCCAGCACCGAACTGCCGGCGATAGAGCTGACAAACGGGCTTGATATTCTGGCGCTGCTGACGCGCTGCGGGCTGATCAAAAGCAACGGCGAGGGTCGGCGGCTGATTGCCGACGGCGGCATATATTTAAACAACGAGCGCGTGGCCGAACACACCCGCCCAATCAGCGCGGCAGATTTTACGGACGACAAGCTGCTGCTGCGCAAGGGCAAAAAGGTCTACCACCAGGTTGTTCTCAAATAACGCTTAACAGAGGGCCGGAGCACTCAAAAAATAAAAATTTAGGAGAGGTGTACAATCATGAAAAAGTTGAAGTTGTTTAGTATCCTGACAGTTATGGCATTCTGCCTGGTAGGCCTGGCGGCCTGCGGCGGCGGTTTTGATCCCGCGGCGCTGCTCAAGGGCAACCTGGATGTTATCTATCTGGGCACCTGCGATGATTCGCATCTGGAAGCGGTCGGCTTAACCAAAGAAGAGGCTCAGCAGTATTACGAGGACGGCATTGAGGTTGAGGCCGAATATTTTGCCGATTATTGCAGCTGCGATTATGATTCTTTGACCGACACAACCAAACAGAGAATCATTGATATGTATAAACAGATTTACAGCCACAGCAAGTATGAAGTTGGCGAAGTTACCAAGAACGGCGAAACCTATCTGGTTTCCTTAACGATTTACCCCATTGATATTATGGCCAAGTTTAATGATGAAGATTACGATGCTTTCTATGCCGCTATGGAAGAACGCGCTAATGCCGGCGAATTTGCAGATATGTCCGACGCCGACTTTGACGATCTTTGGGTAAATGGCGTTATTGACACTCTGGAAGCCCGTCTGGATACGATCGGCTATCTGGACGCGGAAACCATTTCCGTACAAATTGCCAAAGATACCGACGGCTACTACACAATTACCCAAAACGATTTTGACCGTATCGACACAATGATGATCCAATACTAAAGCAGCAAAACTTATCCGCCCCCGGTCTGTGTATACTGCCGGGGGCGTTTGTTGTAATCGGACAAAAAGATTGCAAAAAATTTCAAAAATCGTAAAATTTTTGCTTGCATTATCGGCTGGTTTATGATATACTGTTTTGTGTTGGGGCGCCATAGCCAAGCGGTAAGGCAGAGGCCTGCAAAGCCTTTATTCTCCAGTTCGATTCTGGATGGCGCCTCCATTTTTATACTTTTTTGCCGGAGTGGCGGAATTGGCAGACGCAACGGACTTAAAATCCGTCGAGGGCAACTTCGTACCGGTTCAAGTCCGGTCTTCGGCACCAAACAGACAAAAAGAGAGGATATTCGTCAGGATATTCTCTCTTTGTTGTTTAGGCGATATGCTCCAGCCCATTAACCTAAAAAGCAATGCCATCCTAGGCGTTACTTTTTTGTCTGTTTTATATTTTTAAGCTGACTTTTCATTTTGCAGCTTCTGCACTTCTTCAAGTGATAATCCTGCAATATCTACTATCTCATCTAAAACATATTTGCCCGCCGCCAACATTCGGCGAGCAACTTCTCGTCTTTCTTCAATACGCATTTCCTCTATTGCCCGACACATAATAGCAACACCTTCCTTACTCTCCTTAAAAAATCTCACCCTATTTGACAACACGTTGTAATTCATTTTCGATGGCTCTGTACAAGAAAAATCGTGCATTAATTTACCAACCGGCGTATCTCCACGATAGGCACCATTTACATATAGTATATGCGTACCATCATCAAATCTTTCACCTGTATCCAAAACCATTCTCTCAATTTTATACAAAGGTAAACCTTTACCTAGTATATCATTTTCAGTTATAAAAATAACATATGTTTCAGGTAAATCATCAAAATCATGGCCTTTAATAAGTTGGTTTGCATCAATCATACTACTGTTATATCTGGCTCGTTTCTGACCTGCTCCTTTATCGGAACGCTGAATTTCTATATTATATTTAATCCCCTGACTATCAGTTGCCAATACATCAAGCTTTACTGAACGATTAAGCAGATTAGCCATAAACACCTGTGTATGGGATTCTATAACTTGCAAATCCTGTTTTTCCAACAAAATACATAGCACAAATTCAACACAAGATGTATCACTCTCAAAGCATTTAGTCATAAAATCATCATCAAACAAGCAAAAATTCTTCAAACGCTCCAAATCTTCTAAATGTTTTTTATTATTTTCCTCCATGTTTGAGTAATCACCTGCCTTTACAATTATAATAACATGAAAAAGATAATTTATCAACACTTATATCAACAATGGCTGGTTTTGGTTTTATAAAATTGTATGTCTAAAAATTTTATTTTTATTATTTTGTCGAAAAAAAGCATTGACTAAATCGCCAATACTTTGTATAATATAGATTATTGAGTGAAATACGTTTGCTGACGCCAGCAAAAACTAGATTTTATGCACTTTTTTATGAGTGTCGTTATGAACACTCGCACCAAATAATGTGCCGTCGTTTTCAACAAAAACGGCGGCACATTATTGTTTTGTTTATAATTAAATTGGCCGGTGAACTGGCTGGTTAACACCATTGCAGTCAATAATTACATCCAACAATTCGTCAAAATGCTTATATATGTAATCCAGCTGTGTCATACAAAGCACCAAAACGCTGGCCGGCTCGG
>CAQWMM010000020.1 GCA_948907985.1 uncultured Bacillota bacterium | reverse complement strand
GGCCGAGATTGCCAGAGGGCTGGTACACAACCCCAAGGTTTTATTTCTGGACGAACCCACCACCGGTCTTGATCCGCAAACCCGGGCCAATGTGTGGGAATATATCCAGCGGCTCCAGAAACAGAAAAATATGACAATTTTTCTGACCACCCACTATATGGACGAGGCGGAGGTTTGTTCAAAAATCGTCGTTATGGATCACGGGAAAATCGTTGCCCACGATACGCCGGAGAATTTAAAACACCAATATACCAACACAGAGGTTGACGTAGTCTGTACATCGACCGAACCGTTAGAGGCCACACTGCGGGAACGGGAGATTGCCTATCAAAAAAACGGCAACAAACTGATTTTCCATACCAAAAAAGCGCCTGACGCGTTAGCAATTTTAGCCGCCCACCAAGCCACAATTAGCGACTTGGAAGTGAAAAACGGAACGCTGAACGAGGTGTTCCTGGCAATTACCGGAAAGGAGATTAGAGAAATATGAGCCCCATTACAGCTATTTTACAAAGAAATTTACTTAATTATATTAGGAGTAAGGGACGGGTATTTGGCTCGCTCTTTATGTCCATGTTTATGCTGGTGATGTTTTCGTTCCTGATGAAATCCTCCATGAGCGGCCTTGACGCGCCCATGCCCTATCTTATTTCCGGCGTAATAATCATGAGCGTGTTTCAAATTAGCGTAAATAATTCCTCCGATATTCTGTCCGATATTGCCAGCGGCTATATGAAAGAGGTTTTGGTTGCGCCCATCGCCCGGACGCAGATTTCGATGGGCCACATTCTGTCGGGGGCCGTCATCGCAACTTTGCAAGGAGTCGTTACCATGATCTGCGGCATTGTGCTTGGGCTGCGGGTGGGTTTCCTGCAAATCCTGCTTCTGACTGCGGTAATGTTGGTTTCCGCTATGACATTCAGCGCCATCGGCCTGTTTCTGGCTACGGTTTCCCGCAACTCCCCCGCCTTTCAAACCCTCAGCTCGATGATTATGATGCCCCTGACCTTTGTTTCCGGCGCGTATATCCCTACCACTATCATACCCGGTTTTCTCCTGCCCATCGTCTACCTTAATCCGCTGACCTACACAACCTCAATTTTCCGGTATATCGCTTTGGGGGCATATACGCTGACCACGGAGGAACTGGTAAAACAGGGTATGGCGTTTGACCTTGGCGGCTTTGTCATCACGCCGCTGATGGGGCTGGCTGTTACCATTTTGATTGGCGCATTTTTCTTTGTGCTGTGCGTCCGTAAATTTAACCGGGCGGATTTCTCCACTATCAAGGTCGCTGCGGGAATGCGGGGCGGCGGCGCGCCGGCAAGAAGTTAACCTGTAGAATAACAAAATTGATATGCCCCCAAAAGCGTCTGACTTTGGGGACGCATATCATTACAGCCAGACGGAAGTTTTTTCGCACTTGGCGTGGTTTTTATGCAGCTAAATTTTTAATATTGCTATTTAAATATAATTTTGCTATAATATCAGCATAAAATACCCCTAAAGGCTGGTCTTATTATGCTTAGAAAATTCACGCCGCCAGATTTGGAACAGATTATGCAAATCTGGCTGCAAGCCAATATTGAAACACATTCTTTTATTCCCGCCCGCTATTGGCAGGACAACTATCAACTTGTGCAGCGGCAAATCCAACAGGCCGATATTTTTGTATATGAGCAAGCCGGCGAAATTTTAGGTTTCGCGGGCTTGTCCGGCAGTTATCTGGCCGGGATTTTCGTGG
Organism: uncultured Bacillota bacterium; assembly: GCA_948907985.1. Lineage (GTDB taxonomy): Bacteria > Bacillota > Dehalobacteriia > UBA4068 > UBA4997 > Avidehalobacter. The sequence goes on along the minus strand of CAQWMM010000020.1, from coordinate 34,540 downwards.
CTGCCGGGCGCCGCTCCCAGGGAATCGGCAGCCAGCTTTTGGCACGGATCAAGCAGGATTATCCCAGCTTTTCCTTAAATGTTTACCAAAAAAACCAACGCGCCTGCAACTTTTATCTGCGCCAGGGGCTTAAAATCACCGCCGCCGGGCAAGACGCCGCCACCGGCGAGGCCGAATATACCATGGTTTGGCCGGGCTGATTTAGTCCGGCCGGCACACCTTACGCGCTTTGATGAACACGCTGGGGCTGGGGTGCAGCGCCGCCAGCGGCTTTTGCAGGCGTTTTTCCAGCCAGCAAAGCGCCTCCTTGCCAAAAAACTTTTTCAGCCAACGGTTACGGAATAACGAAACCGCCAGCTCCTGCTCTATCACAAAACCATTTTGCAGGAGCAAATCCCGGATATATCGAGGATGGAAGTTATAGAAAATACCGCTGCCCCGCTGGCTGGGCGCGTACGCAAAGGGCGCAATGTTAGGCCGGCGCAGCAGCCAGCGCGCAATCTCCAGAAAATTCTTTTTGTTGGCATATTCAAAAATAAAATACCCACCGGGCTGTAAAATCATATTAACCTGTTGAAAAAACGCCGGCACATCCTCCACATGGTGCATAACCCGTACGCAAACCGCGTTATCAAACTGCCGGCCACATTCGCCCAAATCATAAAGATTCAGCCGCCTACACTCCACATTGCTTAAACCCAGCTCCGCCACCCGCTGCCTGGCCTGCTCCACCAAATGGGCGGTATAATCCGTCAGCAAAACCTGGTGGCAGCGCGGCGCATACTCGTTAACCAACCGGCCAAAACCGCCGCCAATCTCCAGGCAGCTGCCCTGCATATCGTCAGTCAACCGGCGCAGGGCAATCCGCTCCGCCGCATCCTCATATTCGCGGTCAAAATTCTGCCAAAAGGCCTGATAATCCACCCGGTCATAATCAAAAACTTCGTGCTTAGCCGTATTCATAATATACATAGTTCCCTCCTGCACAATCTACACACTTTGTTCTACATATTAAGTACGTTTTTCTTTACTAATATTACCAATTTTTTAATTATTATCAGCATCGGCTACGTTAATGATCTGCGCCGCCATAGCGAACAGCTCGTCCGCCGTCAGGCTCAAATCCATACCGGACAGGCTATAATACACGCCGCCGTCCTGCCAGACAACGCTTTGCAGCTGTTGTTCCTGGATCTCATCGCTGCCCCAGGCCATCTGCAAAGAACCAGCCGCAACCGCCGCCGCCTCTTCCGCTGTCTGCTGGTAATCCGCAGGCACAAATTTGTAATCAACCGACCAATAGCTTAAAAGAACATCGCCCTCCTGCTGCTCCAGCAATGTCGCGGGATTTGCCTGCGCCTCTTCGGCAGCCGTATGCGCATAACAGGTCAGCTTCTCGCCGGTTTGCAGATTCTCATAATTCAGCCACAACTGATTGTCGGTAACATCCGCCGCCGCGAACAAAAAACCGTTGTCAAAACTCTGCACATATTTTGGCGTATAATCCAGCTTAGCCGCCAACTCCCCCAGCTTTTCATAGCTGTTCACTTCTTTTTCGCCGCTGCAGGCGGTCAGCGCCAGAACCATCAGCAGCAGCAGCCCCAGCGCCAGGCCGCTTTTTTTCATGCCAATTTTGCTCATCAACCATACACTCCCTTAATATTATTTCCGCCACCCCAAGGCTTGTCTATATTATAGCAAGGCCGGGCGGCCGATTCTTTGCTTTTCGTTTATGATTTGCTTAATTTTTTATTAAGATTTTTATTAAAATTCGGTGGTCTGCTCCACAAAATCCGCCGCAATATCCAGCATGTCATCCGCGTCGAGCTCCAAATCCCAGCCGAACAGATTATAATGTAAGCCGTTCTGCGTCCAGCAAACGCTCATATTCACCGTTCTTTCCACCTTGTCGGAGCCAACCGAAATTTCCAGGCTTCCGTTAGCCAGCGCCGCTTTGTCTTCGCCGGTCAACACATAATCCACCGGCACAAACTTGTAAGGCTGAATGCCCCAAACCAGCTCAACTTCGCCCACCATACGGCTTTGGCTTTGCAGCGGCGGTTTATCCTCAAACTGCGGCGCATTATCAACCACCAGCGTAATCAACTCGCCGCTTTGCGGGTTGCGATAATCCATAAACAAGCTTCTATAAACGTGGCTCATGCGGTGGCCGTTTTCATCCAGGCGCTGCATCTGGCTGATGTGCCCCTCATGAAAGGTGTAGCCGCCGGCCAGCTCCTGCACATAAAGCGGCGTATAATCTAACTGCGCGGCAAAATCCGCCGTTCTGGCAAAATCGGTAAAATGATCTTCCCAGCCGCTACGGCTAACCCAGCCGCCGCCCGCCCCGTTAATCTCCGCCACCACCGCGCAGCAGCTTAAACAGAACAGCGCGCAAAGAGTCAGCGCCAGCCTTTTGCCAAAATGCCGGGGCAGCCAGCCAAAGCGCGCTCTCTCGCGCCGCGCCAGCCCCTGCCAAACAGCATTGTCCAAATCCGCCGATGGCGCCGCCTGCTCTGCCTCCGCTTGCAGAGCCGCCGCAATCCGCCGGCCCAAACAATCATTCAAATCGCCCTCAGGCTTGTGTTTGCAGTTCATTTGTGTCTACCCTCCTGCCAATTTGTTCCCTCAGGTTCCGACTCAAGTTTTTTTTTAGATTCCGGCGGGCGTTAAACAGGCGGCTTTTCACTGTCCCGGTCAGGCAGCCGGTAGCTTTGGCAATCTCTTCCACGCTAAGCTCATTATAATAGTAAAGAATAACCGCCGTTTTTTGCGGCCAGGGCAGCTTATCAATCGCCGCCAGCAGCTCCCGCCGGGTTTCGGCGGCCTCGGCCTGCTCCGCCGCCAGGTCGGCCGGCTCCTGCCTGTCCGGCGGCAAAACCTCCGCCACCGGGGTTTCCCGATCCCGCTTTTGACAATACTCCCAGGCTGTCCGGGTTAAAATGCGATAAAACCAGGGCTTAAATTTGGCGGGATCTTTCAGCCTGGGCAAATTCCGGTAGCATTTCCAAAACGTTTCCTGCAAAACGTTCTCGCTGTCAAAATGGTTGCCGGTGATTAAAAAAGCGGAACGCAGAGCCGGGGTTTTATAAAGCTCGTAAAGCTCGGCAAAGGCCGCCTCGTCGCCGGCCTGAAAACGCCGCGCCAAAGCCGCCGGATCGTTTGCCCCCATTTTACCTCACCTGCTTTCCTCAACCAAATTTTTTAACCAAATTTATTTTAACCGCACCGCCGCTCGAACCATCATCAAAGCGCCATCAATTCGGCATCATTTTTGTTAATTTTTGGCCTTTTAGGTATACCTATTATATAAGAGGGCGCAAAATCCTTTTCGGTTCATTTATTTTAAAAAAAATACAGCCAAAACATAAACTTTTTATGTTTCAGCTATATTTTTTAATAATCTCTTCAGCAATTTGCATTTTGCTGCTCCGCCGGTTCATGGCTGTTTTTTCAATGCTGGCGTGGGCCTGTTCCTCCGAATAGCCGCAGTTGGCAATCAACAGGCATTTGGCGCGCGATACCTGGCGCAGTTCAATCAGCTTTTGCTGTTGCCGCTGATTTTCCTCGCGAAGCCGGCGCAGGCGGCGGTTCATTATCCGCACCAGCGCCACCGCCTCCTCCAGCAGCGAACGATTCAGCGGCTTGGCCAGCACAATGATCCCCTGCTGTTCCAGACGTGGCTGCAACAAATGTAAATGCGCGCTTTTAATCAGCAGCAGCACGCCGCCGCTGTTCTGCCCGGCGGCCAGACTGGCCAGCTCCTGACCGTTTTCGTCCGGCAGCGGAGCGTTAATCAGCACGCAGTCAAAATCCTGCGCCAGCAGTATGCGGCGGCCGTCCGCGCCGCTGGCCGCCAGACTGATCTGCAAACCGGGCTGGCTGGCTTTCAAAAGCTGCACCAACGCCTTTTGGCCCTTCTCCGCCGAGATCACCAAAACGCTTTCCACCGCCATAACCGGCCCGGCCAGAGCGCCGCCGCCCATGCGCTCATTAATATAGGCCAAAATAAAGCTCCTCCTCCGCCGCCGCTTTATCCTCCTGCTGTTGATAGAACTGCCATTCCTCCTGCTTGGCCGCCGCGAATTGCCGCAAAATTTCCGGCGTAACCACCGACTGCACAAATGCGCTGCTTTGCGCCGCCGCCACCGCTTCGCCCAAATCATAGGGCAGCCGCGCCAGGCCCTCTTCCGCCAACTGTTCATGCTGCGGCTGCGGCAGGGGCAGACGCTGCTCCACCCCCTCCAGGCCGGCGTTCAGCAGCAGCGCAAAAGCCAGATAAGGATTTAAGCAGGCGTCCGGCGAGCGCAGTTCCATATGCACCTTATTATCACCGGCAATCGGAAAGTTAATCAGCTGAAAACGGCTCTTATCCGACCAGGCAATATAAGCGGGGGCCTCAAAGCTGCCAAAGCGAGCGTAAGAATTGGTCAGCGGATTTAGAAACAGGCTGATCTCGCGAATCCGCCGCATAATCCCGGCAATAAACTGCTGGCCCAGACTGGGCGACTGCAAGATATTGGGGGCAAAAATACTGCGCCCCTCCTGGCAGAGCGAAAAATGGATATGCAAGCCACAGCCATACTGCCCGGCAAACAGCTTGGGCAGCATCGAGGCATAAAGCCCGTTATAATTTGCCACCGTCTTCACCACCGATTTAAAGCTAATTAAATCGTCGGCGGCGCGCAAAGGCTCCGCCGCCTTAAAGTCGATCTCGTTCTGACCGGGGCCGCGCTCGTGGTGGGATTTTTGAGGCTGAATCCCCATCTCTTCCAGATACAGACAGATCTGCCGGCGCACGTCTTCGCCCTTATCCAGGGGAGCCACGTCCAGATAACCGGCTTTATCCTGCGGGCGGCGCGAAATACTGCCGTCTTCGTTCAGCTCCAGCAGATAAAATTCGCACTCCGTCCCCAGCAGGCAATTCAGCTGTGAATTTTCCAGCCGCTGCACCGCCTGGCGCAGCATAAAGCGCCCATCCCCCAAAAAAGGCTGCCCGTCGGGATAGCGAATATCACAGAACACCCGCATCACCCGCCCGGTGGAGGGCCGCCAGGGCAAAAAAGCCAGCGTTGTCAAATCCGGAAACAGCAGCAGCTCCGAAACATCACTGCCCAGAGCCTCGCCGATAAAGCCCTTAACCGCCGAGGCCTCAAAGGGGATACCGTCGGCCAGCGCGCGGGGCAGCTCGCCCGGCATTATCGAAATATTTTTCTGGCTGCCGAAAATATCACAGAAAGTCAGGCGAATAAACTTAACGTCGTTTTCTTCAATAAATTGCAGAGCCTCCTCCGCATTGCGCAGCAACATAGACGGCCTCCTAATTGTTTACATATAATTGTTTGTAGGGATTTTTGGTGTTGGGCAGCAGCAGATAAAATTTAGGAGCCAACAGCTCTTTAGGCTCGCCGCCAAAGTAGCGGCAAAAATCTTTAACGTAGTCCAAAACCTCCTGTTTATCCTCCGCCGTCGCCTCCCGGCAGATTACCTGGGGCGGCAGGCCCTCCGGCTCAAAATCAGAACGCAGGAAAATTTTGCCGCCGTGCATACCGGTGCCGGTAAAATAGCCCACCGGCAGCTGCCCGGCCTGGCCGATGCCCAGCACCACAATTACGCCGCCGGCCTGATACTCGCCCAAAAAGCTGCCCACCCGGCCGCCGATAACCACCACCGGGATTTTGTCCTGATATTCTTTCATATGAATACCGGTGCGGTAACCGCTGTTGCCCTGCACAAAAATTCGCCCGCCGCGCATGGCGTAGCCGGTGGCGTCGCCCGCATCGCCAAAAATGGCAATCTCGCCCTCGTTCATGGTATCGCCGGTGGCCTCCTGCGTGTTGCCGTATACTTTGATGGTGGAGCCGTCCAGATAAGCGCCCAGGGCGTTACCCGGCAGTCCGTTAATCACCAGATTTTTGCCGGTCAGGCCGCTGCCAATGTAGCGCTGCCCCAGGCAGTTATCAATCTCAATATCTCTGGCCGCCGCCGACCGAATCTGGGCGTTTAAATCCTTAAAATGTAAGCCTCTGGCATTGATGTTCATGCTCTATCTCCTTTCTTATCCGCCGCCGGCAGACTGCCCAGCTTTTGTTGGCGTTCCGCCTGGCTGAAAGCCATCAGCTGAGGCTTAACCTGCAAAAGCTGCCAATCCAGTTCGCTTAACGGCTGGCGGCTGTGCACCAGGTTTGTATAGATACCGGCCCGCGCCACATCGCCCACCAGAATATAGCCCATCAGGCGGCCGTCCTGCACAAACAGGCATTTATAGGTTTCATCTCCGTCAACATTGCCGGTCTGCACCAGCGCCTCGCCCTGATAAACGCCCGCCGACATAATATGCTTACCCCAGAAACCAATCGAGTTAAGCGCCAGGCCGTCCAGATACTCCCGCTCGCGCCCGGCCATATTCAGGCCGGCGCACTCGCCCTGCATATAGGCGTTGGGCAGCAGCGCCAAAATCCGCTGCTCGCCGGACACCACATCATAGCCCTGGGTGCAGTCGCCGGCGGCGTAAACGTCCGCCAGGCTGGTCCGGCAATGCTCATCCACCAGCACGCCCCGGTCAGCCGCCGCGCCCGCCGCCGTTAACAGCGCGGTTTTGGGGCGCACGCCCACCGCCATAACCAGCACGTCAAATTCCAGCTTCTGGCCGGAATTTTGCAGCAGCGCCGTATTCTGCGCAAATTCGGCCACGCAATCGCCCAAAACAAACTTAATCCCCCGGCTCTCCAGATAACGCTGCACCACGCCGGCGGCCTCGGCGTTCAGAATACTGCTCAAAACGCGATCGGCCAAATCAATCACCGTAACCTGTTTAACCCGCTCGGCAATGCCCTCCACGCATTTTAGGCCGATCAGGCCCGCGCCCACCACCAGCACCCGGCTCTCCGGGGTGATGGCCGCCGCCAGCGCTTTAGCGTCGTCCAGCGACATAAAGGTGAAGCGTTTTTCCACAGTATCCAGCCCTTTGGTGGGCGGCACAAAAGGCACGCTGCCACAGGCGGCCAGCAGTTTTTCATAATTAACCACCGCGCCGTCCGCCAGGCGCACCTGGTGATTGTCCGCGTCTAACTCCACCGCCGCCGTACCCAACAGGGTCTGCACCTTGTTAGTTGTATAAAAATCGTCCGGGCGGTATTTCATGCGCTGCTCGTCGGTTCTGCCCAGCAGCAGATAGGAAATCAGCGGCCGGGAATAGGTGTGATAAGGCTCGGCGGCAATCAGCAGAATTTCATTTTCCGGGTCCGCCCGGCGGATACCCTCCACACAGCCCACCGCCCCCGCGGAGTTGCCAATGACAACATATTTTGCGCTGTATTCTTTAGCTTTTTTATTCATACCGCTCACCTCTCCTCAAAAACAATCGCCCGGTTGGGGCAGGCCGCCACACAGGCCGGCGTGCCGCCGTTCAAACGCTCGGTGCAAAGCTCGCACTTCTGCATAACCTGGCCGCCCTCCGCCGGCATAACCGCGCCGTAAGGGCAAACCAGCACGCAGGTATAACAGCCCACGCATTTATTCTGGTCAATATGCACCACGCCGTCTTTAACGCTGATCGCGCCGGCAATACAGCTTTTCTGGCAAACCGGCTCCTCGCAGTGGCGGCAGGAAACCGCAAAGCTGCGGTTGCTGTTTTCTTCTATTTTAATTCGGGGATTAATTTTCCGGCCTTTAAGCGCCCGGCTCATATCCAGCCCGCCGGCGCCCGGCTTCTCTTGGCCGGAATTGGCAAAGGCGCAGGCATACTCGCACAGATGGCAGCCCAAACACCACTCTTCCTGCACATAAACTCTCTTCATCTTGCAGCGCCTCCTTACTCTCCGGCATGTTTAATGCCCAAAATGCTCAGTTCCTTTTCCGTCAGGCCGATACCGCGCAACATTAAGCGGTTGCCCCGCAGAGCCTCGATCGAGTTAATACCCATACCGCCCATAATCTCGGTGATCTCATGCTCCCAGGCGTGCAGCAGGTTAATCAGCCGCTGGGTGGCAATCTCCGGATTAAGGCGTTTAACCAGCTCCGGCTTTTGGGTGGCAATACCCCAGTTGCAGTTGCCAGTGTGGCAGCTGCGGCACAGGTGGCAGCCCATAGCCAGCAGAGCGGCGGTGGCAATATAAACCGCGTCGGCCCCCAGAGCAACGGCTTTAACCACGTCGGTACTGTTGCGGATACTGCCGCCGCAGATTACCGAAATATTGCCGCGGATGCCCTCCTCGCGCAGGCGTTGATCCACCGAGGCCAGCGCCAGCTCAATCGGGATGCCCACGTTATCGCGAATTCTGGTGGGCGCGGCGCCGGTGCCGCCGCGGAAACCGTCAATCGCAATAATATCCGCGCCGCTGCGCGCTACGCCGCTGGCAATCGCCGCCACGTTATGGACGGCGGCAATCTTCACAATCACCGGTTTTTGATAATCGGTGGCCTCTTTCAGCGAATAAACCAGCTGGTGCAAATCCTCAATCGAATAAATATCATGGTGCGGAGCCGGCGAGATTGCGTCAGTCCCCTGGGGAATCATTCTGGTCTGCGAAATATCGCCGACAATTTTCAGCCCCGGCAAATGGCCGCCGATACCCGGCTTGGCGCCCTGACCAATCTTAATTTCAATCGCCGCGCCGGCGTTGAGATAATCCTTGTATACGCCAAAGCGGCCGGAGGCCACCTGCACAATGGTGTTTGCGCCATATTTATAAAAATCCTTATGCAGGCCGCCCTCGCCGGTGTTATAGAACGTACCGCAGGCCTTGGCCGCCTGGGCCAGGCTGGCATGGGCGTTATAGCTGATCGCCCCGTAGGACATACCGCCGAACAGCACCGGCAGGGCCAGCTCCAAATTCGGCTCCATTTTGGTTATGATATTGCCCTCGGTGTCCCGCTCGATTTTTTCCGGTTTTTTGCCCAGAAAGGTACGGGTTTCCATCGGCTCGCGCAGAGGGTCAATCGAGGGGTTGGTAACCTGCGAGGCGTTAATCAGAATTTTATCCCAATACACCGGGAAGTCCGCCGGGTTACCCATAGAAGAAAGCAGCACGCCGCCGGAGTTGGCCTGACGGTAAATTTCTTTCATATAATCGTTAGTCCAGTTGGAATTGGTTTTGAAAGTGTTGCCGCTTTTAACAATCTTCAGCGCCCGGGTGGGGCACATGGAAACGCAGCGGTGGCAGTTAACGCATTTGGAATCGTCGCTGCACATTTTGCCGCTGGCCTCGTCCAGCGCGTGCACCTTGTTAGCGCACTGCCGCTCGCATACCCGGCAGTTTATACATCTGTTTTGATCCCGAACAATTTCATATTCAGGATAGAAAAAATCCACAGCCATTATTATATATACCCCCTAGATGTTCACGCTTTTATCCAAAGTTACGATAACCGGCTCGCCGCCGCGGGGCGACCAGACCTTTTCCACATAAGGCTCAATCACCCGGATAGCCGCCTCTTCGCTGGCGATATAGACCATATCGTCCTTTTCACCCACCACCATAGAACGCAGTTTCAGCCGGTCGTTCAGCGCCAACAGGCCGCCCTCAAAGCCCAGCAGAATAGAAAACGGCCCGGTAATCAGCAGGCTGGAAAAAGCGTTTCGCAAAAAGGTTAAGCGTTCCTTTTCTGCCTGCGGCTTGCGGCTGATCGTCGACCAGAACGGCGCGGCGATTACGTTGGCCATTTCCGTCAGGCTCAGCCCCTGCTTGCGTACCAGATAATCCACAATATAGGTGATAACCTCGGTATCCGTCAGCAGATTGCAGCGATAGCCGTACATCTCGATAAAGCGGCGGTTAGCGTCATAGGATGAAATCTCGCCGTTATGGACAATGGTTTTATCCAGCAGACCAAAGGGATGCGCGCCGCCCCACCAGCCAGGCGTATTGGTGGGATACCGGCCATGCGCCGTCCAGGAATAGCCCTCGTATTCCTCCAGCCGGTAAAAATCACCCACATCCTCCGGATAGCCACAGGCCTTAAACACGCCCATGTTTTTGCCGCAACTGAATATGTAAGCGCCCGGCATTTGATCGTTAACCCTAACCACGCTGCGGAACACATATTCCTCTTCGTCCAGCTGGCTGTCGGCCAGCTTGGTGGGAAAGGGATTAACGAAATACCGCCAGATCAGCGGCTCGTTAGTAATCCGGGGATTTTTGCGAATCGGAATTTTGGAAAGGTTAACAATATCAAAATGATGATCCAAAAAATCCTCGCAGGCATTTTTGGCCTCCGGCGTTTCATAAAACACATGGAACGCATAGGAATTTTTATATTCCGGATAAATGCCATAGCCGGCAAAGCCGCCGCCCAAGCCGTTGCTGCGGTCGTGCATCATCTCAATGGATTTGATAATCTTGCTGCCGTCAATACGCTTGCCGCTGCGGGAAAAAATTGAAGATATGGCGCAACCGGCGGGGATTCGAACCTGCCCCTCTTTCTGCATAAAAAGTCCTCCTTAGTATTGCGTAAAAAATAAAAGCAATAATAAAAATATAGAAAAAAATTTAGTAAGCTAAAGTTTTTTAATATTCACCTATTGTATAATAATTCAGCCTTTTAGTCAATATCTATTTGCATTGTATACAAAGTAATATTTGGCAGGGGGTTGATTTATATAAATGCGTATAATATAATTATTTATACAGCGGCTAAAAAACATATTTTCTTGCTTATTTGCAGATACTGTTAAAGCAGATATTTTCATTTTATCGCACTTTTTTAGTTGACACAGCTGCCAAAAGCTGTTATACTAAAGTTGCAGATGGAAATATGCTGTATACTCGTGCCACCGAATTAACGTTTAAGCGTACTGTAAGTACGTCGGCCACGGGGAAGCCGCCGCAAGGCGGCTTTTTGTTTTGTCAGGAAAGGTTTGTGTATTTGATGAATATTTTTGTTTATTCCGACGAATCAGGCGTTTTTGATTATCTGCATAATAATTATTTTGTATTTGGCGGAATTATTTTTCTTTCACGAAACGAAAAGGATATTGCCACAAGAAAATATTTAAATGCTGAACGTACCTTAAGACGTAATCGCAGCTATGACAAATGCCAGGAGCTAAAAGCCGTTTATTTAAGCAACGCAGACAAAGGTAAATTATTCCGTTCCTCTGCCCAATATCAGCGTTTCGGCATTATCATAAATCAAAACAAAGTCCACAAACAAATTTTCTCTAATAAAAAGGATAAGCAAAGATATTTGGATTTTGCCTATAAAATCGGTTTGAAAAATGTGTTTGAACATTTGATCAGGCAAAAGCAAATCAAGCCTGATGAAATTGAAAATCTATATGTTAATGTAGACGAACATACAACCGCAACTAACGGCTTGTATGAGTTACAGGAATCACTAGAACAGGAATTTAAAAACGGTACATATAACTGGAATTATAATGTGTATTTTCCGCCAATCTTCACAAACTTAAATCGGGTTTCCGTCAGCTTTTGCAACTCTGAACATATGCCCCTTATTCGAGCAGCCGATATTATAGCCAACAGGTTATACTATCTGGCCTGCAACAACCAGCTGGCTTTAGCCCGGCAAAATCTCTGTCTGAAATATCTGCCTTAGGATTAACAAAGAGATTAAATAAGGCTGATTAAATTTATACAGCGGCTAAAAAATTTTACAAAAAAAGACACTAAACTCTTTACAAGCGGCGGCACATACTATATAATAGATAAGTTATTTTACAAATCTAGCAGAATTTTTTTTGGAGGCACTAAATAATGCAGCGAGATGATTTAAGAAATATTGCGATCATTGCCCACGTTGACCATGGCAAGACCACGCTGGTGGATCAGCTTTTGCGTCAGAGCGATACTTTCCGCGCCAACCAGACAGTGCAGGACCGAGTTATGGATTCCAACGATTTGGAGCGAGAGCGCGGCATCACCATTTTGGCCAAGAACACCAGCGCCAGCTATCATGGCGTGAAGATTAATATTGTGGATACCCCTGGCCACGCTGATTTCGGCGGCGAGGTGGAGCGCGTTTTGAAGATGGTAAACGGCGTGCTGCTGCTGGTGGACGCCTTTGAAGGCCCCATGCCGCAGACCCGTTTTGTGCTGCAAAAAGCGCTGGAACTTAACCTGCGCGTGATTGTGGCGATCAATAAGATTGACCGTCCGGACGCTCGCCCGGACGAAATTGTGGACGAAGTGCTGGAGCTTTTTATGGAACTGGACGCCAGCGACGAACAGATGGACAGCCCGTTCATTTATTGCTCGGCCCGCACCGGGGTAGCCGGTACTGATTATCACAACCTGGCCGGCGATATGACGCCGCTTTTTGACACCATTTTGAACTATATCCCTGCGCCCGGCGGCGATGAAAACGGCCCTTTGCAGGTTTTGGTTTCTTCTATTGATTATAACGACTATGTGGGGCGCATTGCTATCGGCCGGATTGAACGCGGCCAGATTACGCAAAATCAGGAAATTGTGCTTTGCGATTACCACGATAAAGATTTGCTGCAAAAGGCCAAGGTTACGGCTATCTATCAGTTTGACGGCTTAAAGCGCACCCCGGTGGAAACCGCCAAAGTGGGCGACATCGTGGCCTTTTCCGGTATTGAAAAGGTAACGATTGGCAACACCGTCTGCGCGCCGCAGACCCCGGAGGCGATCCCCTTCGTCAAAATCTCCGAGCCAACAGTGGAAATGACTTTCTCCGTCAATGACAGCCCCTTTGCCGGCCAGGAAGGCAAATTTGTAACCTCGCGCCAGCTGCGCGACCGTCTGTACCGCGAAACCCTCAAGGATGTTTCGCTGCGCGTACAGGATACCGAAAACAGCGATTCGTTCCTGGTTTTGGGCCGCGGCGAGATGCACCTTTCCATTCTGATTGAAACCATGCGCCGCGAGGGCTATGAGTTTCAGGTCAGCACGCCCCGCGCGCTGATTAAGGAAATCGACGGCCAAAAGCAGGAGCCCTATGAAGAATTGACGATCGACGTACCGGAGGAGTCGATGGGCGCGGTGATGGAAAAAATGGGCAACCGCAAGGCTGATCTGCAATCCATGGAAAAGGCCGGCAGCCGGATGAAACTGGTTTATATTATCCCCACCCGCGGCCTGTTTGGTTACCGCGATGAGTTTTTGACCGACACCAAGGGCGAGGGCATTATGAACTATCTGTTTTACGGCTACGGCCCCCTCAAGGGAGATATTATCAAACGCACCAGCGGCAGCCTGATTGCCTTTGAACGCGGCGAATCCATCACCTATGGCCTGTATAACGCCCAGGAACGCGGCACGCTGTTTATTGGCCCCGGCGTGCAGGTATACGGCGGCATGGTGGTTGGCTCTTCCCCGCGCAGTGAGGATCTGGTGGTTAACGTCTGCAAGAAAAAGCAGGCCACCAACACCCGCGCCGCCGGTTCCGACGAAGCGCTGCGCTTGTCCCCGCCAGTAACTTTAAGCCTGGAACAATGCCTGGAGTTTATCCAGGAGGACGACCTGCTGGAAATCACCCCGCAGAATATCCGCATCCGCAAAAAGGAACTGGATCATGCCCAGCGTATGAAACAACTCAAAAGAAGCCAAAATATCTAATAAATAAATTGATTCGCATTAAGGAGTGATTATGTGCGTCAGTTTGTTAACAGTTTAATCGCAAGTCTGAAAAGCCGCCCGGCGCTTTTGGGCAAGATTTTAATTCTGCTGGCCACGCTCATCTGGGGCAGCTCATTTGTGGTGCTAAAAAACACCCTGGATTCGCTCCCCACCGAATATTTGTTAGGCTTTCGCTTTTCATTTGCCGCGCTGCTGCTGGCTGGGGTTTTCTATCCAATGTGGCGGGAGTTCAGCCTCAGCTATCTGCGCCGCGGCTTGCTGCTGGGTTTGCTGCTGTTTGGCGCTTATTACACCCAAACCCTGGGACTGACTGGTACCACGCCCGGCAAAAACGCTTTTCTCACCGCCACCTACTGTGCGCTGGTTCCTTTTGTCTATTGGGCTGTTGATAAACTGCGGCCAGATCGCTACAACATCAGCGCCGCCTTGCTCTGTATTGTCGGCATCGGCCTGGTCGGCTTGCAGGGTGATTTAACTCTGGGCTGGGGCGACGCCCTGACGCTGGCCGGCGCGGGTTTTTATGCTCTGCACATTGTCGCGCTGGCCAAATTTACGCGCGGCTGCAACCCAATCCTGCTAACGACAATCCAGTTTGCCACCTGCGGCCTTATCAACTGGCTGCTGCAAATTTTTGTGGTACGCCAAACGGTACCGCCGCTGACTGCCGCCAATATCAGCGCCCTGTTATATTTAACGGTGTTCTGTTCAGCCATCGCTCTGACTTTTCAAAGTTTCGGCCAAAAATACACCGAGCCGTCCACCGCGGCCATTCTGCTTTCTTTGGAATCGGTTTTCGGTGTGATTTTCTCAATCATCTTCTATCACGAGGCAATAACCTTAAAGCTGCTTTGCGGTTTTGCCCTGATTTTCACAGCGCTGATTATCTCGGAAACCAAGCTTAGCTGGCTGAAGCCCCGCCCCCGGCAAGCGGTTTTACGCTTAAAGAAAAATTATTAAAAAGCTATTGACAAAAACGGCTTTTTCCTATAAAATATATTGTATTGTTTCATTATTAATTTGTTTACCTTTGTCGTAAAATTTATAAAACTTTTATTATTAAAAATTTGTTTTATTAAATCGTTTTACTAAAATTGTTTACCTTTGTCGTGCTATGCGGGGCAGTAGCGGCGCCTTGTAACCCTCAATCCGCTCAAGAGGGGCAGATGTTCGGCCGAGGGGCAGGCTTGTTATGGTCAGTTGCGCTGCAAACAGTGTTGACGTCCTGGCCCTGCGCAGCAGATAGCCGTGAACCGTGTCAGGGCCGGAAGGCAGCAGCACTAAGCGGTGTCATCTGGGTGCCGCAGGCCAAACCGGGGCAGAGCTGCAAGCAGCGTAAACGTGTAACAAAATTGTCTCGAAGCCGAATGCACGACTATTATATTTTAGGCGAAAGTTTTTGTAAAAAATCTTGACATTTAATTTATGATGATGTATAATACATACCAATTTTCTAGGTTTGTGATTTTTTATTATTAGTATCTAGTTATAAAGGAGATTGACCAACAAATGTTAAACAACAGATGGGAACTTAATAAAAATCTGGCTCAGATGCTTAAAGGCGGCGTGATTATGGACGTTACCACGCCGGAACAGGCCAAAATTGCCGAGGCCGCCGGGGCCTGCGCCGTTATGGCTTTGGAGCGCATACCGGCGGATATCCGGGCTGCCGGCGGGGTTTCCCGTATGAGCGATCCCAAAATGATTAAAGGTATTCAACAAGCTGTTTCCATTCCGGTTATGGCTAAATGCCGAATCGGCCACTTTGCCGAGGCCCAGATTTTGCAGGCTATTGAAATCGATTATATTGACGAAAGCGAGGTTCTCTCCCCCGCCGACGACAAGTATCATATTGATAAAACCGCTTTTGACGTGCCTTTTGTCTGCGGCGCAAAAGATTTGGGCGAGGCCCTGCGCCGCATTGCCGAGGGCGCGGCGATGATCCGCACCAAGGGCGAACCTGGTACCGGCGACGTGGTGCAGGCTGTACGGCATATGCGCCTGATGCAGGCCGAAATCCGCCGCCTTGGCTCCATGGCGGAAGACGAACTTTTTGAGGCGGCCAAACAGCTGCAAGTGCCCTATGAACTGGTACAGTATGTGCATGAAAACAAAAAGCTGCCGGTGGTAAACTTTGCGGCCGGCGGCGTAGCCACACCCGCCGACGCGGCGTTGATGATGCAGCTGGGCGCGGAGGGCGTGTTTGTCGGCTCCGGCATCTTCAAATCCGGCAATCCGGAAAAACGAGCAGCCGCCATTGTTAAGGCCGTAACCAACTTTACCGACGCTAAAATGCTGGCGGAGCTTTCCGAGGATTTAGGTGAGGCCATGGTTGGGATTAACGAACAGGAAATCAACCTGTTAATGGCGCAGCGCGGGCAATAAAATGCGACTGGGAGTTTTAGCTCTGCAAGGAGCCTTTATTGAACATGAACAAGCCCTGAACCGTCTGGGCGCAGACTTTTTTGAAATACGCCAGCTGGCCGACCTGGAACGGCAATCTGCCGCAACAGGGGCCGGCTTTGAAGGACTGATTATTCCCGGCGGCGAAAGCACGGTGCAGGGCAAGCTTTTACAGGATTTGGGACTTTTTCAGCCGATTCGGGAATTGATTCTGGGCGGCCTGCCGGTTTTCGGCACCTGCGCCGGTCTGCTGCTGCTGGCTGAGCAGATCAGCAACGACCAGCGCCGCCACCTGGCTACCATGCACATAACCGCGGTACGCAACGCTTATGGCCGCCAGCTGGGCAGTTTTTACACCGAGCAGGAATTTAAAGGCCTGGGCAAAATCCCCATGACCTTTATCCGAGCCCCCTATATTGCCAGCGTTGGCGACAACGTGGAGATTTTAGCCAAAGTTGACGGTAAAATTGTGGCCGCCCGCGAGGATAAGCAGCTGGTTTGCGCCTTTCACCCGGAACTGAACAACAGTCCCGAATATAACGACGCGGTACACGCCTATTTTTTACGAATGATTAATGAATAAATAAAAAAGCAACCTCCCGATTAAAAACCGGGAGGCTGCTTTTTATTAACTCAATCTTCACTTATCAATCGTTAAAGTGTTTTAAGGATTCCATTTGCCTAAAGTCAAATGGATAAGTTCACACTAAACTCTGACTGCGGCCTTTGGCCTTGTCAATCGTTAAAGTGTTCACTTACTGCAACTGGCTGGCGTCAACTTCCATCCAGCTGTCCATGCCCTCGGGGAACTCAATAACAACGCCCTCGGTAGCAACAATATCCATAGTCATATCCATATTCATAGTCATGGTCTGGCCTTCTGCACTAACAGTGATCGGCAATACCATCCTGTAAGTGGTAGGCATACCCTCGGCGTCGGTAGTCAAGTCGATGGTAACGTCGCCAATGGTCATAGCGTCTTCCGGCAGGCCTTGCAGGCTGTCAGCAGCAACGCCAACGTATTCGCTCATTTTGGTGCCGTCAACCAACAGATGAATGGTGTTGCCGTCAACGGAAGATTCTTTAATCCAGCTTTCTTCCAGTTCAGCCATACCCTCGGTATTCATTTGTTCTTCAGCGGTTTCAATATCCATAGCGGCTTTCATCTGGCCCAGCTCGCCCATATCATAATACAGGTAGCCGTTGGTGTAATACATATTAACATCCATAGAACCCTGGCCCATAGCGGACATATCCATGTTCATGTTGAAAGCCAGATCAAAGTCAGCGTCGCCCTCGCCGGTCTTAACCTGTTTCATGTTTCCGCCCATAGTCATATCCATACTCTGGCCTTCGGCATTGATATTCATAGCAATATTCAGGTTGTACTCAGCAGTTTCCAAATCGTTCATCTTCTGTTCAGCCTGAGTATAAAGCTCATAAGCGCTGGGGCCTTCAGCCTGCTGGTTATTATTGCTGTTGCCCTTGGTATCATCGCCGCCGCAGCCGGCCAAAGCACAAACCATCAACATAGCGGTCAGAACTGCCAGAATCTTCTTCATACTGATTTTCATTTCAATCTCCTCCAAATTCTAATCTTTTTTTAATTTTTTAGTTTTTTAAGCCTCGGCCAGCAATTTTTCTACACTAGCCAGTTTTACACACAGACAAAACAGCTCTGCGGCCTGCCGCAGATCGTCTAACGGTGGCATAGACGGCGCCAGACGAATATTTTTATCTTCCTTGTCAACGCCATAGGGATAGGTAGCGCCTGCGCCGGTCAATTCCACACCGGCAGCCTTACACATTGCCACCACTTTTTTAGCCAGCCCCGGCAAAGTATTGAAAGACATAAAATAACCGCCTTGCGGAGTTGTCCATTCCGCACAGCCCAGGCCGCCCAACTCGCGCTGCAAAGTTTCGGCCACAAGCTCAAACTTAGGCCGCAAAATCGCCGCGTGTTTCGCCATATGTGCCAGCAAACCGTCAATATTGCCAAAAAACTTAACGTGCCGCAGCTGATTCAGTTTATCATGACCGATCGTCTGCGCGGATATTAGCTTTTTAACATACTGAATGGTCTGCCCACCGGCGGCAAAAGCCGCCAAGCCCGCCCCGGGGAAAGTAATTTTTGATGTTGAACCAAAGATGTATGGGCGCTCTGGATTGCCAGCCGCTGCACATTCCGCCAAAAAGTCCAGAATTTGCGCCGGCTTTGCCATATCCAAATGATGCACACAATAAGCGTTATCCCAAAAAACGCGGAAATCGTCCGCCGCTGTGGGCATCGCCGCCAAACGGCGCACTGTTTCGTCGCTGTAAACATAACCCTGAGGATTAGAATATTTTGGCACGCACCAAATACCCTTAATCTGCGCGTCTGCGGCCACCAATGATTCCACACAGTCCATATCCGGGCCGTTTTCCGTCATCGGCACCTCCACAAGCTCAAAACCAAAGGCTTCTGTTACGCCAAAATGCCGGTCATAGCCGGGCACTGGGCACAAAAATTTAATCTGCCCTTGATCTTTCCAGGGTGTGCTGCCGGGCAAAACACCAAAAACATAAGCCCGCATAACAGTATCATACATAATGTTCAAACTGGAATTACCAAAAACGATCACATTTTCCGCCGGTACCGACATAAAATCCGCCATAAAGGCCTTAGCCTCCGGCAAACCGTCCAACACGCCATAATTGCGCGCGTCGGTTCCGTCTGCGGCCCTGGTTTCCTTAATATCCAGCATCGGCATGGATAAATCCAGCTGCTCCTTGCAGGGCTTGCCGCGGGACATATTAAGGTTCAGCCCCATCTTCTGGTAATCTTCATACTGTTTTTGCAGATCTGCCTTCAATGCCTGCAACTGGGCGGCGTCCATATCTTTGAGCTGCAAAAAAAACCACCTCCTACACTTCTTATGATAAATAATACCTATTGCCTATTATAATACAATATACGAAAATTGGCAATATTTTTTAGCAAGTTTTTTCCTGAAAATAAAAAATCTTTATATGCCTGGCAGTTCGGCCAAAGATTTAAAGGAATAACCCATTTTTTCCCATTCCGTCAGCAGCTCATCCAAAATATCCGCATTGGTGGCCGAAGTGCTGTGCAGCAAAACAATCGCCCCCGGGTGAATCCGCGGCAGCAGCTTGGCAAAGGCTTCTTCCTTGGTGGGCTGGTCGTCCTCATACCAATCCACATAGGCCAGGCTCCAGAAAATGGTATTATAGCCCAGCTGTTGCGCCTGCTGCAAATTGTCCTCGCTGTATTTGCCCTGCGGCGGCCGGTAGAATTTAGGCATTGGCTGACCAGTCAAATCCTGATAGGCCTGCTCCACCGCCGCCAGTTCAGCCTGAAAAGCCGTCGGATCACTGATTGCCGACATATCCGGATGCGTGTTGGTGTGGTTGCCCACAATATGCCCCTCCGCCGCCATCCGCTGCACCAGCTCCGGCTGCTCGCGAATATAGCTGCCCACCAGAAAAAAGGCCGCCGGAACCTGATGTTTTTTCAGCACATCCAAAATCTGGGCGGTACAGCCATTCTCAAAACCAGCGTCAAAGGTCAGATAAATAACCGGCTGACTGCAATCCCCCACATAATAAGCCCCAAACTGCTGCAAGTAATCCTGTGCAGCGTTGCCCACCGGGGTTTGCCCCGGCTCCGGAAAACTAAGCCCCCAGTTAACCGCCTGGCTGGCCGCCCGCACCGCCTGTTTTTCCGCCAGGCCCGGCAAAACGCTGATAAATCCCAGCAGCAGCACAAAGCACAGGGCGGAAAAGGCAATCTCCCGACGACGGCTGCGGGCGAAGCCACTTTGATTAAATCTCATTATATCACCAGCTCTCTCTGCTTTTTATCCTAAGCATATGAGCGCCGGCGGACAAAAATGTCAATTAATTTTTACGCCTGCTTAAATAATCCTGCAAATTTTGATAAATCACCTTAAACATCATTTGCTGATTACTTTCCGCCAAAAAGGAGTTATGCGGAGTGGCCACCACATTGGGCATATCCCAAAGCGGGCTGTCCGCCGCCAGCGGCTCCTGTTCAAACACATCCAAAACCGCACCCCCCAGGCGGCCGCTCCGCAGGGCGGCCAGCAGCGCCTCTTCGTCCACAATCGGCCCGCGCGCCACATTAACAAAAACCGCGCCCGCTTTCATCCGGGCAAACATTGGCGCGTCAAACAGTCCGCGGGTAGCCGGCAAAAGCGGCAGGGCCAGAATCACAATATCCGCCTGCGGCAAAACTTCAGCCAACTCCTCCGGCCGCCAAATTCTCTCAAAAAAGGCCGCGCCGGGCGCGCCCACCGGCGAGGGGTTCACCCCCTGCACATAGCAGTCAAAAGCCTGCAAACGTTTGGCCAGCGCACAGCCAATGCTGCCCGCGCCGATAATGCACACCTGTTTTGCGGCCAGCTCCTGCAAACCGCGCAGACGCCGCCACTGGTGCTGCTGCTGTTGCTGCCAAAACTGGCGCGAGCTTTTATAAAGCTGAAGCAGACCGCCAATCACAAATTCTGCCATTGGCGCGCTGTAAACACCCCGCGCATTTTTAAGCATTATCCCCCGCTCCGCAATCTCCGCCAACGGCAGATGATCCGTGCCGGCGCTGGTCAGCTGAATATAGCGCAGCCCGGCAAAGCGGCTAATATCGTTATGGCTGAACAAGTCATAGCCAATCACCGTTTCATACTGCTCCGGATCGGCCACCTCCGCCGCCTCGTCCTGCTGATATGTAATCGCCAGCCCCAAATCGGCCAGCTGCTGTTTTTGCTGTTCGTCCAGCTTAAAACTGCGCGTTATCAAAGTTTTCATATTTATCCACTCCCCGTTTAATTATTCAGCCGCCAGCGAAAAATTCGGGTTCACATGCACCATACAGTGCTTAACCTCCGGCATCTTCTGTTCAATATTATCATGCACCAGCTGGGCAATGTTATGCGCCTCCACAATATTCAGACGGCTGTCTACGCCGATTTCCACGTCCACATAGCTTTTGCTGCCAAAACGCCGGGTTTTCAAATCATCCAGCGAAAGCACGCCGGAGGTGGCGCAAACAGTTTCCCGAATCCGCTCCACGGTTTTTTCGTCGCAGGCGTGGTCTACCATTTTATCAAAAGAGTCCTGCGCAATATCCCAGGAAACTTTTAAAATGAAACAACAAATAACCAACGCCGCCAGCGGGTCCAAAATTGGCCAGCCTAAACGTGCGCCCAAAATGCCGGCAAAACTGCCCACCGACGAAAGCGCGTCCGAGCGGTGGTGCCAGGCATCGGCCAGCAGCGCGCCGGAGTTGGTTCGGTCTGCCGCCGCCTTGGTATACCAATACATCCCCTCCTTAACCGCAACCGAAAGCAGCGCCGCCCACAGGGCCAGCAAGCCAGGCGCGGCCAGCTGCCCGTCCAGGGCCAGGCTGATATTTCTGATACCGGAAAGCCCAATGCCCATACCGGTTACAAACAACAGCGCCGCCAACAACAAGGCGGTTACGCACTCCAACCGCTCATGGCCGTAAGGATGGCTGGCGTCCTCGGCCTTGGCCGCCATACTAACGCCAAACATCACCATGCCGGAGCTGATTACATCCGAGGCCGAATGAACCGCGTCGGAAACCATCGCCCCGGAATGAGCCAGCAAACCAGCCAGCAGCTTGCCCAACGACAGCAGGGTGTTTACAATGATACTAACCCAGGACACCCGCACCGCCACGCGCTTAATTTCAGCGCTGTCATATATCGCCTGTTGTTCAATATCTCTCATTTTTTGCCCCCCTTAACAACAGCCCATCCAACAGGCCGGCGTCGCTGGCAATAAATTCTGAAGCCGCCAGCAAATCGGCCAATGCTAAATAAATTGACAAACCGGCAATGATAATATCTTCCCGTCCCTGCAGCAAAGGATATTTTTGCAGACGCTGCGCCGGGCTAAGCGGCTGCAACTCCGCGCGCAGGCCGGCCAGTTCCTCCCGGCTGACAATGCGGCCGCTGACCGCCTCCCGCCGGTATTCCGCAACCCCGGCCAACAGCGCCGCCACCAGCGTAATTGTGCCGCCCACGCTGATAAAACGATACGCCCCCGGTTGGGGCCGCCCGCCCGGCAGCACAGCCAACAGGGCCGCCAGTTTATCTTGCAGCTCCGCCGGCTGCACCTCGCCGTTAAACAGGCGCACCGCGCCCACCTTGACGCTTCGCCCCGCAACCCGGCCATCCGCCTGGCGGCAGATCAGTTCCGTACTGCCGCCGCCCACGTCAATAATCACCGGCTCGCCCGGGCCGCCGGCCAGCCCGGCCAAAACCGAGGCCGCCCCGCAATACGAGCAAGCCGCCTCCGCCTCGCCGGGCAAAATCTCCAGCCGCCAGCCCAGCTTTTGCCAAACCTCTTGCTGAAAATCCGCGCCGTCCGCCGCCTCGCGCACCGCGCTGGTAGCCGCCACCTGCGGCGGCTCGCTCACACCGGCCGCCGCCAGCCGCTCCTGAAAGACTTGCAGAGCGGCAATAGTCTTTTCCCGCCCCTCCGCCGACAAGCGCTCCCCCACCCGGGTGTTGCCCAGTCTGGTAGTAATCAGCGCCTGGCTGTGCACCGCCACCTGGCCGCCGGCAACTTCGCCAATCAAAAGGCGCACCGTATTGCTGCCAATATCAATCGCCGCCTGCAACATATTAATCAACCTCTTTTCTCAAAATCAAAAAAACAGCAAAATTAAGATTTTTTCAGTCCTTTTTAGTCTAAACTAACTTTTTGGCTGTATACTAAAACTAAGGCACCATAAAGATGCCTTAGTCTATCATATCCATTAAATTTAGTTTCTGAGCCTGTCTATATATAAAGTCTTAGCGTCTGCGTCCCTCCTGATGCCTTTTCAGCTGCGTCAGCTTTTCATTGCTGTCTTTCATAAACTCGGCCAGCTTATTCTCAAAACGGTCATTGCGTGATTCCTGCGACTGCGGCTTGGGCTGCACAATGGCTTTTTTGATCGAAAGCCCCACCTTGCCGTTATCCGCCACATTCAGAACCTTAACCTTAACCTCATCCCCAACCTGCAAAAAATCATTAATTTCCTTAACATAAGTATCCGCAACCTCTGAGATATGTACCAAACCGGTGGTTTTTTCATCAATCTTCACAAACGCGCCGAATTTGGTGATTCCCGTAACCACGCCCTCATAAATCTCGTCAACAGCAATAGACATACAAATAGCAATCCTCCAATATATTTTTGTACTTTTCTATATTAAAATATTTTGCAATATTTATATAGCTACTCAAATACAGCCGCAAAGGCAACGTTCATTCCGGGCCGGTCAATGCAAGTCCCGCTCGTCAACCTGAACCTGATCCTGAATATTCTTGTTGGTTTCCGCCGGCACCACCAGATACTCGTTGGGACGGATCAGCTTAAAGCGCTGACGCGCCAAACGCTCCATATAACTTTCGTCATTCAACAGATCCTTAGTCGCCAAAAGTTCGGTATTCTCCTTAACCAAATCCTGATACACGCCGTCATAATAAGCCTGCTTGGCCTGCAAATCCTGTAAAGTCAAAAACTGCCTGGCACAGCAAAACAGGGTAACCAGCAGACAAGCTGTCAACAACAATGATGAGATACGCAATTTTTTCTTCTTCCTGGCCATAACTTGCCCCTCCGCCGCAAACGCACCAACATACACAACAAATTGAGCATATCACAACTCATTTAATACAACTTTATTTATTATAATTATATATCATCCGGCTCCTCAAAATCAACCTTTTTTGCATGATTTTTTACTGCATTATTTATTTTTTCTGCCAGCCGCCGCCAGGGCCGGAACAGCCAGGCCAATACGCCTGACAAAATATGCCAAAGCCAGCGCAAAAAGCGCCCGGCCAACAGCAGCAGCCGAAAGGCCAATTCCACCAGCCATACCAGCGGGCTTAACAGCAGGGCCAAAGCGCCGCCGAAACAGCCGCAAAGCCAGACCAGCAGCCGCCAAAGCCCCAGCAGCACCCGGCAAAGCAGGCCAAACAGAACCGGGCTTAACAGCCCCAGATAAAGGCACACCCCCGCCGCCGCCAAAGCCAGAACCGGCAGGCGCAGTTCCGCGCCATTAATACGATAAAGCCCGCCAAAGGCCAGAGCCAGCGCCGCCAGCCACCAGGCAATATCCCCCAGCGCCGGCCACAGCCGCCCCCGCAGCTGCCGAAACCACACCCGATAAACATCATAAAAAAAACCCAACCCCAGCCCCAGCCCCAAGGCCAGCGCCAACTGTACAGCCTGCAACTCTGCCCTATCCATAAAGCCACTCCTTCCGCGCCTATTTCGTCAGGCGCTTAAAAAAGCCGCCCTGTTTTTTTGGTTTTGGCTCTGCAAAACAAACGGAAGAAATCTCCCCCTCCACCGCCAGTTTTTCCTCTTCCAGCAGCAGTTGGGCAATATGCAGTTCATGCCCTTTGATAATCAGCGGCCCCAGATTGGTGGCCAGATTGATCTCGTCCTTATCAAAATCATCAACCCGAAGCACGCCCTGCATATCTAAAAAATTGCCGTCCTTAATTAAAATGCTGTTTGGTTTATTTTCCTGGCTGTTGCCCATAACTCATCACTCTGCCTTTGTTGTTTTATTAACAATTATATGCCGCAACACACCCGGCAATGAATGTCCAAGCGGACAAAATTTGGCATACCGGCAGGGTTTGAGCGCCTCCAAAGAGAATATAAAAAAACAAAGCCAAAACATCCAATGTTCTGACAGTGTTCGGCTGTTTTATGACTTTAATTGTTAAAGGACGAGCAGAAAACCGGGGGATTAAAATGAGCAAATCCTATGAGCAGATTCTACAGGAGCACTTTCAGCGTTACCCGCTTATGCAGCCGCAGGATCTGGCCAAGCTGCTTTATCAAAGCGAATTTGGCCCGCGGCACCTGGAGCAAACCCCAACGGCAGAAAATCTGCTGCGAGAATGGCCAGAACTGCCGGACGCGGCGGCGCCGCTAACGGTAGAGCCAGTCGGCGGCGGTTTCAGCCGCCTGTATCTGAACAGGCAATATCCACAGGCCATAGCCATACCCTTGATCGATCGCCTCTTTCACCTTACCGCCCAACAATCAACAGGCAGCCTGACCGGTCTGGAGCAGCGCATCGCCAGCCTGCTGGCAGTGCCCGCCCCCCAACCGCCTGATTTATCATTATCATCCTGGCTAACCAACTGGCAGCGGCAGGGTTATCTGCCCGCGCACCACAGCGCGGCTTACCGCCAGGCTTATCAGCCGCATTATCGGTTATTATGCAGCGCTTATGCCGGTTTTTTTCCGGCGCTTTTAGCCTGCGCCACACTGCCAGCCCCAAACCAACACAGCGCTATTGTAGCCATAGACGGCCGCTGCGGCAGCGGCAAAACCAGTCTGGCGGCCTTAATCGCCCAAATTCTGCCCGCCGGCCAGTGCCGGATAATTCATATGGACGATTTCTATTTGCCGCCAACCCAAAGAGCCGCCGACTGGCAGCAGCAACCGGCGGGCAATTTAGATTTAGACCGTCTGCAAACCGAGGTTTTGCAGACGGCGGCGGCTGGCGCGCCGATATGTTACCGCCCCTACAGCTGCCAGAACGCCGCCCTGGGCGAACCGCTCCGGCTGCCGCCGGCGCCGCTGACAATTTTGGAGGGCAGTTATTCCCTGCACCCGCGCCTTTGTGCTCAATATGACTATAAGATTTTCTTAACAAGCGGCCCGGCTGAACAAACCCGGCGGCTGCAAAAACGGGAGGGAGATTATTTCCCCAACTTTGTTAAGCTCTGGATTCCGCTGGAGGAACAATATATTCAGCGCTTTGCCATTATGAACACCGCCGATCTGCTGATTGAAACCGACGACTTATTCTGACGGGAACCAGCCCCAAGCCCGCCCCCGACCAGCAGACCAGACTAATCAACACTGACTAATCAGCCTTTCATACTGCGCCCACACCTGGGGCAAAACATTCTCCAAACGATATTGTTCCACGCTTTGTCTGGCCTGAGCGGCCAGCTGCCGCGCCAAATCCGGCTCCTGCCAAAGGCGCTGCAACTGCGCCGCACAGGCCGCCGCGTCCCCATAAGGATAAAGCAGGCCCGTTTGCTCCGGCGTAAGCAAATCACGGTGGCCCTTTACGTCGCTGGCCACCACCGGCAGACCGGCAAACATCGCCTCCATAATATTAAAAGGCAACCCCTCGCTGCGGCTGCCAGATACCGCCGCATTGGCCAAAGCATACCAAAGCGGCATATTTTTTTGCTGACCGGGAAAAATTACCAGCGGCCGGCGGCTGTCCGGCGCGTTGTCCAACAGGTTTAAATCCGCCGCCAAACGCCGACACTCTGCCAGCAGCGCGCCGTCGCCCGGCAGCAGCAGCACCAGCCGCCCTTGCTCCGGCAGGCTATCCGGTCTGGCGGCCAACTCGGCCAAAGCTTTCAGCAGAACCGCCTGGCTTTTGCGGCCGGAAAACTCCGCCGCGTAAATCAGCACAAAATCCTGTGGGCGCAAACCCAGCTCGGCGCGTTTGGCCTGAGCCGACGCCGGTTCAATCTGGGCAAAGCGCGCAAAATCAACCCCCACGCCGGGGATAAAATCAATCCGGCAGCCCAGACGATACTTGCGCGCCGCCGCCAAATCCCACTGGTTCATGGTTAGCAGCAGATCTGTACAGCCTGCTGTCAGCTTTTCCGCCGTCAACAGCACCGTCCGTTTCAGAGCCGGCGTCTGGTCGTCGAAAAGGTAGCCGTGTACCATATTAAGCACATACGGGCGGAAACCGCCGCCGCTGCCGCTTTGGGGCGGAATGGCCAGCCGCGTAAAAAAAGCCGCCAGCGAGGTGTGCGTGCTGATCAGCGCATACTGCCCGGCGGCCATTTTCTGGCGCAGCAGCCGGGCGGCCCGAAAATTGCCAGCCGCCAACATCTTCTTCTCCAATGGCAGCGGCCAAATATGGTCGGCCCCGGGGATTGCCTGCGGCGGCTCACCGCCGCAGGCCACGTCCACCTGCCAGCCCAGCTGCTGAAAACGCGCAATATACGGCAGATGAAAATTCAGAATATGCGAAAAAGTTGAGGCCGTAAACAGCACCTTGGGCATGGCAAACCTCCATTTTTAATTAAAAGCTTAGTCTAAGGCTTCGTCATTCATAAATTTTGCGCCAAAAATTGTAATAAGCAAAATCTTTACGTCAAAAAGCAGCCGCCAATGCTCAATATAATAAATATCATGCTCCACCCTGGCCTTGATCGAGGTATCGCCGCGCAGGCCGTTCACCTGCGCCCAGCCGGTAATCCCCGGCCTGACCTGATGCTTCACCATATAAAGAGGAATTTCATCCTTAAACTGATCCACATAAAAGGGCACCTCCGGCCGCGGGCCTACCAAACTCATATCCCCTTTAAGCACGTTAAAAAACTGCGGGAACTCGTCCAGCGAGCATTTGCGCATAAAGGAGCCAAATTTGGTTTTGCGGTCGTCATGCTGACTGCTCCAGCCAGTATCCTGCCGCGAATTGACGCGCATTGAGCGAAACTTATACATATAAAACAGCTTTTTGTTGCGCCCCACCCGCTGCTGTTTGAAGATAATTGGCCCGGGCGAAGTCAGCCGCACGCCCAGCGCACAGAACAACATCAGCGGCGAGGTAAGTATTATCAGCAGCAGCGAACCGATAATATCCATCGCCCGCTTGCAAAAAGCGTTGCCCCAGTTATCAAGCGGAATCCGGCGAATATTCAGCAGCGGGATACCGTTCAAATCGTCGAACTCCGGATTGGAGGGCATATAATCAGCATAAAAAGGAATTATCGAAAGTTTGGTGCCGGTTTTCTCACAAGCGGCAATAATCTGCGGCGTGCGCTGATAATCCGCCATATCAATGGCCGAAACCACCTCGTCCGGCCGCAAATCGTTCAGCAGATTTTCCAGCTTATCGAAATCGCCCAGATACAGCAAACCGGGCAACGGCGGCGCGTCCATAGCCGCCACATAGCCCATGGCCGAATAGCCCAGTTCTTTTTCTTTGTTAATCGCCAGCAGATAATTCTGCGCCATATTGCTGCTGCCCACAATCAAAACGTGTTTCTGGTTATAACCCTGCTGACGGTAACTACGCAGAAAACGGCGCAGCGCCAGCCTTTTCAGGCTCAAAACGGCCAGCACCAGAACGTAGAACAACGCCAATGTCCAGCGGGAATAATGCTCGTCGTGCTGAACAAAAAGCACGCTTAAAATCAGCATAATATCCAGGGTGCCGGCGCGCAGCAGGCGCGAAACCTCGTCCATCAGCGAGTTGTTGCGAAAAGAACGATACAGGCCAAAGGCGGCAAAGCTGAACAAAAACAAAGCGGTTATCAGAAAATCCAGCAGCAGATATTCCCGCAGGGTGATGTTGATCACGCCCCCCGGCAGAACGTAGAAACGCAGCCAAAAGGCCAGCGGCAGCATGGCGTAAACCAGCAGGCCGTCGCTGACAACATTCACCTGGTTGAGAAGTCGTTGGTTTTCCCTAATCATCTTTACCGCTCCCTAGCCGGCCAGACGTGCTATAAAGTCCTGCGCCGCCTGGTCCAGCTGAATTTGCCCCATATTCTGGGCGTTCCAGTCATTCAAAATCTGTATAATGCGCGCCGCGCCCTCGCGATATTCCGCGTCTGACCGCTCAAAATTAATCAGCAAATTGAACACCTCGCGCCAGGCCTGATTATCAGAGGCCACATAGTTAACGTATTTTTCCAGCATGGCGAAAGCCTCCGCCTGCCGGTTATTGGCAAAATAATACTCGGCCAGATAAAACGGAATGGTGTTGGAGTTCACCTTGGCCAAATGCTCGGCATACTTGTCCGCCTGCTTTTGCACATCGGCGTTAATATTAGATACCAACGTACTGCGCACATAGGAAAGCTCGTAGTCCGCCCACTCATACTTATCAATAGCCGCCGCGGAAGAGAGCGTTTCAAACGTAACCTTGCTGGGGTCGCTTATCATCTGCGCCGCCGCCATGTTGCCGCCCAACAACACGGTGAAAACCAACAGCAAAGCCGCCAGACCAAATATACAACCGGTGCGCACCTTTAAGTCGATATGCGGCGAGGGCAAAGCGTCGCCGCAACAGACAATCAGCAGAGCGAAAACGCCAAAAGCCATCGGCAGATACGGATAAGCGGAAAAAACAACCTCCGTAGCGGCATGGCCGGCCATAAAAACTACCGCCCCGCCTAAAGCCGGAACCAGCGGGTGCAGCTCGCCCTCGCCGCGGCCCTTGCGCGCCAGCACCACCGAGGCCGCCGCGGCCAGCAGCAGCCCGGCAAACAGCGCCAGACCGATTACGCCGGTTTCCACCAATGATTGGATATAGTGATTGTGCGCGTATTTGGTTTCATAAAAGAAACTCTGCACGCTCTTAATACCGTTTTCATATGCGCCGATACCCAAACCCCAGATCGGGCTGCGCTGCCACAGCTTAACGCCGTCCTCAAAGAACACCAAACGCTGAATGGCGTTCTCGTTCGCCCACAAGCCCTGCAAACGGTTCGCCACAAAGCCCGGAAGCAGCGGATAGCCCAAGGGAATTTTCCCGGAACTATTCGTTCCCTGATAACTCAACGAGTCCAGCGTCGCCGCGCCGCCCTCCGCCGGCATCGTCAGCGTGAAATAAACCACCTGGCTGTCCTCCGGCACCTCAAAGGCCGCCAAATCCAGCGCCCCCCGATAAAGCGGCGTGCTGGTGTGCATCATGGTTTCCTGCTGGTTCTGGCTCTCAATCGCCACCTGCAACGTGGGCTGCGCGCCCCCCACCATCTCCTGCCGGTTATCGACATATTCCAGCTTATAACTGCCCGGCTCCGGATAGGCCGCGCGGCGCAGGCTCTCGCCCGGCTGCAGGGTAACCGCACCGGTTAAATGATAAGCCAGCATACCAAAGGCCACCAACAAAGTCAGCGTGGCATACATCACCGCCTCCACCAGCCAGGAACGGCGATTTAACAATTCCGTCAGCGGACGGCCCACGAAGTAATCCAGCGCAAAAAGCGGCGCCGCGCCCAAAAGCGCCAGCAGCAGCGGGATTGGTCTAACCCCCTGCCAGGCGTCAAACGAGGTTACGGAAACCACGCCCGCCGCCAGTACCGTCAGCACCAACGTTTCCAGCATCAACAATAATAAAGAGGCACGTTTGGTTTTGACTTCTAAAATTAAATATACCCAAAAGGCCAGAGCAATAACCGCACTGGCGCCCATACTAAAGGCCAGCATAAAACCCATGGCGTTGACAAACAGGCAGAAGATATGCACCGCCCGCTCGCCCTTGCCGCCCGCCGACTGCGCCAGCCCCAATGAGAGCAAAACGCCAATGCCAATGCAACCGGCAAAAATGTTAGGGTTAGCAAAAAGCGAGGTCATACGCACGCCAACCTCCAGCCCGTCCAGGCCGGCATAGTCGGGGGTAAACGCACCCAGCAACGTCAGCACCGCGCCGCTCAGCCAGCGGGTAGAAATCATATCAATACTAACCAGCGCCGCCAACGCCGACGCGCCCTCCAGCACCATGGCCAAACGGCGGCCCGGCTGGCAGCCCCGCCCCCGGGCCAAAACCAGCATAATCAAAAACAGACAAAAGGAGATTATCACCTTTAAAAATTCAAACAGAGCAAATTTGCCGGAAATAGCATAAAGCGAGGATATACCGTCCATCAACACCCAGGCCACAACTAATACCAACAACGGTTTAACGTGCTCGCGCAGCACGCCCAGCCCGAAAAACACTGCCGCCAGACCAACGACCAACAGCAGCATGGCCATACTTTTAACCGTGGCTGCCGAGCTTAAACAAACCACCATAAAGAACAAAGCTGCCAACAAATAAGTTACAGCAAGCTGACGCACAGATAAAACCTCACCCGACACAGCCGCCGCTGCCGGCACACTGCCGCCAGCTGTTTTTACAGGCGCAGCCTGCCCTTTTTTCTGTTTAACCATAAATCATCTTCACCTCTATATTCCTGAAACGTTCAAAAATTTGCAAATTAATTTATATTGTTTAAGTATAACATAAAATATCACTAAAGGCAATAAACTTGCTTTATTTTTAAAATAATTTTCGCTGCCTATCCCACAGGGAAAAGCAGCGATGATAAGTTTGGCAATTTTTCAACGGCGGGCGGCCTCGGCATATTTGCGCTTGGTCGCCAGCCCCCCGCGCAGGTGGCGCTCCGCCTTGTTATTCTCCAAGACTTCCTTAACCTGCCCAGCCACCGCCTCGTTCAGCAGCGGCAAACGCTCGGTTATGTCCTTATGTACCGTGCTCTTGCTAACCCCGAAAATGCCCGCCGTCTGCCGCACTGTTGATTTGCTCTCGATTATATAATTGCTGATTTCCAACACTCTTTTTTGGATGTACTCCTGCATAAAAAGTCCCCCACTTCAGTCGCTAACTTTTGTAAAGTATATGACCCAAGCGGGGGATTATGCACTTTTAATTTTTCTCTTTACTTCTCTAAATATCTCATTAACATCATCGCGACTTCCGCGCGGGTGGCGTTACCCTGCGGTTTCAGCGCGCCGTTATCGCCGCTGATAATGCCTGCGCCGACTGCCCACTGCATAGCCTCCTGCGCCCAGCCGCTAACTTTGCCGCTGTCGCTGAAATTGCTCAAGCTGCCTTTAACGCTAACATCCAGACCTTTGGTCTGCGCATAACGGTAGAGAACCGCCACCAACTGCTCGCGGGTGATTGCGTCGTTGGGGCCGAAAGTACCGTTCTCATAACCAGTAACTACGCCGTTGGCGCTGGCCCAGGCAATAGCTTTGCTGAACCACTGGCCGCTGGCTACATCGCTAAAGTTTGCGTTGCCGGTGTTCGGCTCGCCCTCTAAGCGGTAAAGCATAGTTACCAGCATGGCGCGGGTGGTGCTGGCGTTCGGTTCAAAGCCTTTTTCGGTTCCGTTCATCATACCTTTGTTGTAAACGTAAGCCACCGCCTCGGAGTACCACTCGCCGTTTTTAACGTCGGCAAACACGTTGTGGATGTTCAGCGCGGTAACTGTGCCGCTCGGCTGGTTGGTGCTTGTTCCGGGCTTTTCAGTCGTACCCGGTTTGGTGGGTTGTTCCGGTTTGGTCGGGGCGGTTGCGCCGCCAGCGCTGCCGCTCGGTTTACGGTTGCCACCGCTGTGGCTGCCGCCGCTGCTCGGTTTGCTGGATGTATCCTGTTGCCAAACCGCTTTCAAGTCTGTATCGGCAGAGAACGCGTAAGCATTGTTGGCCGCATATGTTTTGCTTGCGTCCTTTTTGTCCTCCCAATACTGCAATTTATAGCCTTTCATTTCTGCGGTCGGCATGATAAACTCTTTATCACGCGCAACCTGAATAACGTCCGCACATTTAAGCACGCCGCCGTTTGCGTCAAATCCTATATTATAGATAAAGTTAGCGTTTTCATCTTTAACCGCATTGATAATCAATGTGGCTTTGATACTGGGATAATCTGCCAAAGCTGCCGTAATGGTGGCTTTGCCCTCGCCTTTTGCAAAGGCTTCACTGGTATGATTGTCTACGCTGCCAACATCATAATTATCGCTTGTCCATACAATTCTCTTATTTTCAACATTGCCGCTAACTTCGGCTTTGACGGGGATTGTTCTGGGGTTTATTAGCATACCATTGCTGTTTCTTTTGCCTACAATCATATCCAGCTGTTTTTTATCTAATGTTATTTTGACATCAGAATCTATAACATTAACAGTGTAGGTCGCTTTATATGCGCCCTCCTCGCTGGTGGCGGTGATTGTGGCTTTGCCTGCGCCGGTTGCCTTAACGGTGCCGTTAGCGTCCACTGTTGCTACTTTTTTATCACTGCTGACGTAGGTAACCTTTTGATTGGTGGCGTTAGCCGGGTATACATTAGCTTTAACCTGTTTATCCTCGCCAACAATCAAGTTAATATTTTTTACGTCAAAGTACAAATCGGTAACCGGAACAGCGCCCGGTTTAACATCATCACCGCCGGGAGTGGTGGGTTTTTCCGGGTTATTTCCCGGTTTGTCATCACCGCCGG
Source organism: uncultured Bacillota bacterium (assembly GCA_948907985.1). GTDB lineage: Bacteria > Bacillota > Dehalobacteriia > UBA4068 > UBA4997 > Avidehalobacter. Next base: position 1,521 of record CAQWMM010000020.1, on the reverse strand, counting down.
GAGTTGTGGGCTTTTCCGGGTCGGATCCCGGGTTGTCATCGTCATTGGCGGTAACTTTTACGGTACAGAAACCCTTATAAGACCCCTCTTCGGAGTTGGCAATGATTGTGGCATAGCCTACGCCAACAGCCTTAACATTGCCGTCAGCGTCCACAGTAGCCACATTTTCGTTGTTGCTGGCGTATGTTACTTTTTGATTGGTGGCACTAGCCGGATAGACTTTTGCATTAATCTGTGCAGACCCACCAACAAACAAATCAAGATTCCTTATATCCAATATTAAATCAGTAACCGGAACAGCACCCGGTTTAACATCGTTAGCAATAACTTTTACCGTGCAAGTTGCTGTTCGTCCGTCGGCGTCAACAGTAATTATGGCTGTGCCGGTAGAAAACGCCTTAACATTGCCAGTTTGATCCACGGTTGCAACTCTTCCATCACTGGTTTTCCAGATAATATCTTCATAAATCACACCTGTTGGAGATAAAGTGGCTTTTAATTGTGTTGCCGCGTTAACAGTCAACGTCAAATCTGTTTTATCTAAAGTAATGTCTTTAATATAAGGTTTTACCTTAAGTGTATGTTGTGCCGTAAAACCGCCGTCCTCTGTTTTTGCTGTAATAGTAACCACACCGGCATTTTTGGTAACATAATGTCCGTTTTTATCAATGGTTATAATATCCGGTTTATCGCACTCCCAAATAATGTTTTTATTTGTTGCATTTTTAGGCTCAAAATTAACAAAATAAGTTAAATCCCCCTCTTTACCCAAGGTTGTGGTGTTAGACGGTTGCATACTGATACCGGTAACCGGAATGTTTGCAGGCTTATCGCTGTAATTATAATGAAAGTTTGCATTAATAAATGGCGCATTATAATTTCCATAATCATCAATTTTAACATTTTGCCATTCTGCTTCTGTTCCGGCATAATATACATCAGTTAAGCTTGAACAATTTTGAAAAGCAAAAGAAGAAACTTGTTTTAGGCTAACAGGAAGTGTTATTTCTTTCAAATTTGTACAATTATAAAATGCAGAATAATCAATAACATCTATTCCTTCCGGAATTGAAATCTTTGTTAATCCCTCGCATGAAGTAAATGTTGAATCCAAAGAAGTAAGACTACCAGGCAATTTGACATCAGCCAAGCTTGAACAAAAGCCGAACGCATGTTGACCTATACTGGTAACACTAGACGGAATTACGATTTTAGTCAAGCTGGAGCAACCACTAAATGCACTATCCGAAATAGTAGTTACACTATCCGGAATTGTAGTTTCACTTAATTTTCTACAACTACCAAAAGCATATGAACCAATATAGATGAGACCATCAGGAAGAGTAACATTAGTCAAACTTGAACAGCCACTAAATGTAAATTCTTCAATTTTGGTTACCTTTTTGGGAATTATAATTGTTCTTAAATCTTCACAATTATAAAAAGCATACTTACCAATAATGTTTACACTATCAGGAATATTAACATTGGCTAGCAAACTAATATCATAAAAAGCATAGT
>CAQWMM010000019.1:28110-38139 GCA_948907985.1 uncultured Bacillota bacterium | reverse complement strand
CCGATGGTACTTGGGTCTTCCCTGGGAGAGTAGGACGTCGCCAGAATTTTTTTTGCCTGCCGCACAGCGTCAGGCTTTTTTATTTGCCTTTTTTCAGATGTTAGTGTATAATATTATACAAAGGAGGATAATTTATGCCATTTACGGAATTATGTATATATCAAGTTAAACCTCAAAAGGTTGAGGAGTTTGAGGCTTTAATGCAGGAGGCTAAAGCTTTTTTGGAAGAACAGCCGGGCCTGCTGACGGTTCGTTTGGTTAAAAGGAGCTATCATATTGATATGGAGCAGATTAAGGAGGGGCTGCCTCCTTTGCCGATTAAGCGGATTGTAAAGAGCGTTAAATATTTGCTTTATTGGGAGTTTGATACAAAAGAAAATTATGGTCTGGCTCAAAAGAATTTATATAATAGCTATTGGAAGTCTATTGAAAAGTGTTTAATTATGCCACACGACAAATATTTGGGTGAAAGTTTATTTTGATCTGTGCTACACATATTGGGGAAAGGGTAGATTGTTTTGTTGCTACTTCAGGATGTTAATTTAACCTGGCATAAGCAGGAGCGCGGTGGGGCGGCGGCTGTGGCGCGACGGCGTTTTCCATATGCTTATAACTGGCCGGCGGATTGTGGGTTACATAATGTTATGCTGCACCGGTTGAATTTTTATCAGCAGGGAGAAAATTTTTGGGACGATGAGGCTGAAATGCGGCAAAGTTTACAGGCCTATGGCCAAAAAATGGGACTGGCGCAACCGGAGATTGAGCGCCGGATTGCCCAACGCTTGTGGCAGATGCAGAAATATGAAAAGCAATTTTATAATTCAGCAGACGATTTGAATTTAACTAATATCTCTCTCGCCTATTGCGGTGATAATTTGCAGGTTGATTTTTGTTATGACGAGCAGCGCAGCGGCAGGCCAACGCGCCGGGGGCATAACAAGGATTTTGGCAATCGGCAGGCGCGCATGTATAGTCGGGACTGTCTGAATGAAAACGCTTTTATGCTGGAGCCTGGTCAGTATGGCCGCGTGCTTTGGAATGAGCGTAATGTGGATTATGATACCGGCGGCTGGTATTATCAACTACATATTTATAATTTGTTATATTGGGCGCGTGGTGTGCCACCGGCTGATGTGTTGATTGTCAATGAGCCGGATTTTGAATATGAGCAGCTGGCAGATTTATATTAAGGAGGCGTGTTAATGTCTGATGAAATAAAAAAAGCGGCAACCGGCTGGGAGGCTATTCGAGATGCTTTTGATTGTATTTATGCGAAAACGCTGGAAAATACGCAGCAGTTTGGCACTCTGATTAGTTGGCGCTTAGGTGGGCCGGATCCTCTGGACAGCTTTCGGATTTATGACGGCGGTGCATATTGGCATATCGTTGGTTTTGGTTTGTCTGAACTGTTTGAGAAAGAGTTTGCTAATCCGGAAATCAGTGGTTATGGTATGGAGTTTACCTTTAAGTTGCTTAAGGCCGGCTGCCCTGATGTGAACCGGGAAATAAAGACGATGATTGGCATTTTTCAGGATTTGGCGCGCCTGACATTTGAGGAGGGCGAAACCTTTTGGCCATATGAATATATTTATACCGGGCAGCAGCAGGGCTTTGATTATGAGCAAAAATCCCGGCTGACGGGTTTTATCACCGTGCCGGAGCCGCTGCTGGAGCAGTTGGCAACGCCTTTTGGCCGGGTGCAATTTGTGGAGTTGATTGGCGCAACGGACGCGGAATTGCAGGCGATTATGCAGGGCAAAATGCGTGTGTGTGAACTTTATGAGCAACTGGGTTCTGATATTACAGATTTATGGCGTGATAGTTTGGTTTAACTGATTGGGAGGTGTCTTTATGGAAATGACTTACGTGCACAGCACCTATCAGATGAGCAGCTGGCCGGCGTTGTTGGGGATTGGCGCGCATTTTGTTTTCTTTTGCGTTTGTGTTTTGGGGATTATTCTGTTGATACGCCGGCCCTGGCGCAGGCATAAATAAGGAGGTTTTGCGATGAGTGAACAGGTAGTTAAACACCCAATGCAGATAGCTTTTGAAAATAATCTGCGCTTTTTGAATCAGTCGGAATATCCGGAGGAGTTCTGGCAAGGCCTGTTTCAGTCGAGCGAACGTTTGCAAATTTTGACGCTGGGCGAGGCTGATTTTTCGACCGGGGAGCTGGTTCTGGCTGATCCACTGTCTTATTTGGGGACGAAGTATCAGACAGTTTTGGAGCGGCGGGCGCCTGCCGGCAGTTATTCGGTGCAGCTGGCGGTTATGCAGACGCAGTATGCCGGGCTGCGTTATGCGGCGGCGCGTTTGCTGTTGAATGAAAAGGTGGCGTTGCGGCATGAAATTGCCATGCCCAAGGGTTATGCGTTGGCAGATTTAGGCAAACCGGGCGTGTTCAGCTTTTTCGGCGTGGACGCCGGGCTGGCTTGTTTTGCGGACGCGGCGCAGGCGCAGGAGTTTCAGCGGTTTGCCCGGCGGTGGTATCAGGATAATCAGGGCAAAAATATTTATGACGATTATTTTGCCGGACTGTTTGCGCAAAGCTATGCCCAACGGCCGGAGATGCAGCGCCCAGGCGGCGATTTCCTTTGCTGGCAGCTGCCGGAGAGCGGCAGCCGGTTGATTATGTTCACAAGTGGGCTGGGCGACGGCGTTTATAGCGCTTATTGGGGGCTGGACGCGGACGGCGGGCTGACTGAACTGGTTATTCCGTTTATGAACCCGGAATTTTTTTGATGGATTATGTGCTCAGTGAACAACATCACGGCGCAGATTTATCCTTATCAGCAGATACGGTGGGAGATGCAGCAGCTTTTACGCCCTGGGTGTGCGTATCCTGTTTTTCTGCGGCGGCGAAACCTTTCTTTGGCTGGGTGCGGCGTCTGGCCGACCTTGCTAGGGTTTGGCGGGTATTTTGTCTTTTTCTGCGTGTGCGTTTTAGGGATTATTATGTTGATATGCCGGCCCTGGCGCAGGCATAAATAGGGCTGGCTCTTTTGGGGTTCAGAAGCATAATATTAGCCATACCTACTTATCCGGTAAAGTCGGGCAGGGAGGTATGGCTATTTTGAGCAATGAAAAAATTTGAAAATTTTGCTAAAAACATCTTGATAAATACGTTCATTAGCATTATAATAATAATGTATCCCGTCGTTTTTTGTAGTGCCGGGGCAACAAAAAAAGTAGCGGCAGGGATTGAGGTATTACCAGTACCCCAAATCCCCTATGCAGGCTGTCGAGACCAGCCATACACAACTGCTTTTTTGTGCAAGTACCACTACCAGTTATTATTATAGTATAACTGTATTCTTTTTGCAATCGTTTTTTCCACAAAAGCGGTTGTGTGGTGCTGTGCTTTAGAAGTATAATCCCTCCTGAAAAGGGTTTTCTATGCGTGTGTGGGTGAATTACGCCTGCGCGCGTATTTTTTGTTGTCTTGGCGGCCGATACCTTGGGGCGGTTTTTAAAGGTCAACCCAACTCCTTCCTTGAAAACGCCCCTTTGGTGTTTTGGCTGCCAGGATACAAAAATTTTTAGGAGGTTATATATATGGGAGTAGCATCATTAGTTTTGGGTATTATTGCAATTGTTTTGGGGATTTTTAGTGTTGGAACCCTTGGTTGGGCTGGGGCAATTATGGGAATAATAGGAATTATTCTCGGTGCTCTTGCAAGAAAAAATAATCCTGGTGGAATAGCTACGGCTGGTCTTGCATGTTCTATTATTGGAACGATTTTGTGTCTGCTTTTCTATATTGCCTGTGTTGCGTGTGTCGGTGGTTTAGCTTCTATGGCATAGGTAAGGATTAAATAGTTAATGAAGCGACAACATAAATGATACTGTTGTCGCTTCCATATTTCAGGAGCAAAATTTTATGAACCAAATTGGCTTTTATTTTTGTGGACATTTTATTGCTTATTATGGATTAATGATTGTTGTTGGCATTTTGGTTAATATTCCTATAGTCTATATACAATCAAGGAGATTTGGACTAAATATAAACGACTTTATTATTATATGTGCTTTATCTGCATTGTTAGGAATAATTTTTGCCAAACTTTTTTATTTAATAACTACATGTAGTCGTATTAATTTTATAAAATTAAATGATTTGTCTTATATAAACATCTTAATGAATGGAGGTTTTGTTTTCTTAGGAGGCGTAATAGGTTTTCTTTTAGCGTTGCTTTTTTGTAACAAAGTTTTTCATATTAATATTCAGTCATATATTCAGGCATATATGTGTTGTTTGCCTTTTGGCCATATGTTTGGTCGTATTGGTTGTTATTTAGTTGGTTGTTGTTATGGGATTTCATATACCGGACTTTTGTCTGTTAAATATACTGCATCATATTTTGCACCTAATGATGTAGAATTGTTTCCTGTTCAACTTTTGGAAGCATTTATTGATTTTGTACTGGGGCTTTTATTATTGTTGTTTAGTAAGAAACTAAAAAAATATGCCGCTTTGTATTTATATTTATTAGCATATTCAGTATTAAGGTTTACTTTAGAATTTTTAAGAGGTGATGATATTCGCAATGGAATAGCTGGTTTATCTACTTCACAGATATTGTGTACTATTATTTTTTTTGTAGTTTCTTATTGCTTATTTTATAATCGTTACTTGTTAAAAAGCCGAAATAAAAAGTGAATTGAACGTGGGGTAAGCAGATAATTCTCTTGCTATGGTAAGCAATACCACCAGAGCGGAAGTGGCTATTATGATTATGAGATATTTTAGGGAATGTAAATTAGCAGAAAGAAAAAGAAAAGCAGGGAACCGGTGATGGTTCCCTGCTTTTGCTTGTGATTAATGCCTGATTAATAATTTTCGGGTTTAATTTCAAAATAAGCCTGGGGATGGCTGCAAACCGGGCAGATGGCCGGGGCCTGTTCGCCGACGTGGATGTGGCCGCAGTTTAAGCAGATCCAAACTGTTTGGCCCTGGCGGGCAAATACCATACCCTGCTCAATATTGGCCAGCAGCTTGCGGTAGCGCATTTCGTGTTCTTTTTCCACCTGACCTACGCCGTCAAAAAGCGTGGCGATTTTGTCCAGGCCTTCCTCGCGGGCGGTTTTGGCATAATCGGCGTACATGCTTGTCCACTCAAAATTTTCGCCGGCGGCGGCGTCTTGCAGATTGGCTTCGGTTTGGGGTATCGTCCCGTCATGCAGCAGCTTGAACCAGATTTTGGCGTGTTCTTTTTCGTTGGCTGCGGTTTCCTCAAATATGCGGGAAATTTGCACATAGCCGTCTTTTTTGGCCTGCGAGGCATAATATTGGTATTTGGTGTACGCCTGGGACTCGCCGGCAAAGGCGGTCATCAGGTTTTGTTCAGTTTTGCTGCCTTTTAATTCTGCCATAAAAAAACCTCCTGTTGGGCTAACCTGGTGGGTTAGCATTGATAATTAATAAGAATGGTTATTGTTAAATTGCAAAAAATTATAACATATTCGCCAGTCTTAAACAATACATTTTAATAAGAAAAATAACCTAAATTAGCAAAAAAATAGACAAATCCTCTAAAAGGGAAAAACGCTTGACACTTGGCGGCGGAGGGTATACAATAATAGTTAGTTAATTTAAGGGGGCTTTTATTATGGAAAATCAGATAAAAAAACCAGTTAAAATTCTAAACCTGGTGGTGGCGGTGATTTTTGTTCTGCTTTTTGCGGTACATTGCTATATGCTGGCGCATATACCGGAATGGAACAAGCAATATGAGGGATTTTGGCCGACGTTTGATACTATGTTGGTGCGTCCGCTGTTGGATTTTACCACCGGTTATGCGCTTTTTTCCGCGCTGTTTTCGCTGCTCAAGGCCAAACTGGAGATTGAGGGCCTGGGGCGGCGCAATTTGCTGCGCATCGTGATGTCGGTAATCACGCTGTTCTTTGTGGCGGTCTTGATTTTTGGGCTGTTGATTTTGTTGGGCGTTGATGTTGGGCTTACACCGGCTATTTTGGGATTTGCTGTCGATATTTGCCAGGCGGAATGGCTGTGGCTGATTTTGGGTATTTACTGGTTTTTAAGCCTGAACGCTTTGCGCTATGCGGAGCTGCGCCCGCTGGAGGACGACGATGAGGAAGATTTTTAAGAAAGTTTTTTGATGTAATTTGCGGAAAGGAGCCAGGCAGATGTCAATTTTGCAGGAACAGGCTGTTCGGCTGATTAGTAATCTGTCGGATGATAATGTTAAATTTTTAATTGAGTTTATGCAGCGTTTTATGTTTGCGGGCAATGCAGACGCTGAGGATGATATGGCCTTGCAGGCATTGCATAGACTGCACGGGGCGCGGCAGGAGGTTTGGCAATATTTACCGCAGGACTTTGATCCTGACAGAGAATTAGCGGAGGCAAGATCAGCGAAATATGATTGTGCTTATTGATACAAATGTGATTATAGATTTTCTGTTAACAAGACAGCCTTTCTATACGGCTGCGGCAGAAATTATTGGCAGGTGCGCCAGTCGGGATATAAATGGTTATATCGCCTTTCATTCGATTGCCAATTTATGGTATATATTACGCAAAATTCCAGATGAAATGCGCCGGTCAATGTTAACGGATATTTGTAGTATATTACAGATTGTCAGCATTAGCCATTCGGAGGTTGTAAAGGCCATTGGAATGAAAGATTTTGTTGATTTTGAGGATTGTTTGCAGGCTGGCTGTGCTGCGAGTGTTGGTGCAAAATATATAATTACACGAAACATTGCTGATTTTATTCATTCGCAAATTCCGGCTGTTTTACCGGAAGATTTTGTGAGCTTAACTTAGGCAGCTTTTTAGATAGCGCCTATCGGAAAGGAGCCGGGCGGATGTCAATTTTGCAGGAACTTTGGCTGCAATATCTGGCTAAAACGATACCGGCGTTGACCGCCGCAGGCGTGCTTTTGGTTTGCCTGCAAATGCTGGGCGGTCTGCCGCCGTTGTTTAGCCTGGCCCAGGCAGTGCGGCGGCGAAATGGCTTTGACCGCTTGCTTATTTGCCTGACGCCGGGAATTTTTATTGTTACGATTGCCATTGTTCAGCCGCTGTTTTTCAGCAGCTTTTTGGGCAGGGGTTTCCCTTGGGCGGAGGATTTGCAGCAATTCCTTTTTCAGCCGCGTTTTTTCCAGACTATTCTGCTGGTGGACGCTGTTTTTTTGCTGCTGATGTTCGTTTATAAGCGGCTGGAGGTGCAGCGGCAGGGAGTGGATTTTTCCGCCGGACGGTTTTGGGCGGCCAGCGGGGCGGAATTGCTGGCCGCCTTGGCTCTGCTGGTTTTGGCTGTGGATTACTTTCTGCATGGCGGCGGATTGTTTGCGGTCTTGAGCGGTCAAACGGTGAAATGGCTGGTGTACGGCCTGTTTCTGGTGCTGTATAAAATTGGCGTGCTGCTGCTTTGTCTGGTTTGGCGGCTGCTGTTCAGCGAGCGCGCCGGGGAACGGCCAGAAGCGGCCAGTTGGCGGGTTAAGGGCCTGGGCTGGCTGATGTTTGCGGGCTTGTGGCAATTCGCTGTGGTGGGCGGCCTGCGCCGAGATGGCGATGAATACGGCTGGGCGCAGGCGGTGGTTGGTTTGCTGGTTTTGCTGGGCGTTGGCTGTTTTTTAATCAGTTTTTGGCAAAAAGAAAAATAAAAATGGCTTCGTGATAAAAACACGGAGCCATTAATTTGGTTTATTTAATGTTTGATACAGCCAATCAGGACTGTTAGTTAGCATATGTAAAACACGAATAATTTGAACCTCATTTTCATTTACTAAATAAAATATTCTGTAATTCTTAAAATAGGTGACGCGCAAATTATATTCGGATAAATCTGGATCTTCGTATAATTGATGGCGTTGGGGCATAAATTGCAGATTTCGGATAGTTTGACGGATTCTCTGCACTGTGTTCAGTGCCGCGGTTGGGTTGGATAACTGGAAAGCAATATAATCACCGGCTTGTTCAATGTCCTGTTCAGCCAAAGGTGTGATTTTGATTTTATACACTGTCATAGTTATAACTTCTTATCGGTTTTGATTAATTGAGAATACTTTTTTTCTAAACGGTCAAATACGGCGTCAAAATCCTTAGTTTCTCCGGTTTCGGCCTGTTGCAAACCGGCAAGAAGCTGGGGACGAAGATTTTCTTGTTGAATAAAATTTTGTTCTGCCAGAGCATTCATCTTTACACCTCCATTTTATAGCCGTTAATTTATTATATGCGATTTGTCAAAAAAAATCAAGTAAAAAGAGATTGCTTTTAGCTTGATAGTATACTATAATGAAAAATATAAAATTTGCTAGGCAAAAAAGGTGATGTGTATGGCAAAAAGCGGCGTCTGGTTTTCTTTGAACAGCTTTGACTTGAAAATACTGGCTGTTATTTTTATGGTGATTGACCACATTGGGATGTATATGGACAGCGCCCCGGCATGGTTTCGGGATATTGGCCGGCTGGCTTATCCGCTGTTTCTGTTCTGCCTGGTATGGAGTTATCACTATACGCACAGCCGGGCGCGGTTCTGTTTGCGGCTCTATCTGATGGGGCTGATTATGGCGGCGCTGCGCTGGTGGGTGGAGGTTTATCAGTGGCCGGAGGCCGGCAGTTTTTATAATCACAATATTTTTGTAACCATGCTGCTGACCTGTCTGCTGATCAGCGTGATTGAACTGGCCAGCCGGGACCGACTGCGCTGCGGCCTGCTCTTGGGCGGCGTTTTGCTGATGCAGCTGGCTTTCTATGCCGTGCCTTGGTATTTGCTGCCCCAGCTGCGCCAAATCAGCGGCGACCTGTTGACAGCAATTTTCCCTAATCTGGCCCTGAATGAATTTGGTTATGATTTCATCGCGCTGGGCGTGGCCATGTATTTTCTGAAAGAACGCCCGGAGCGGCTGGCCGTTGTTTATCTGCTGTTCTGCCTTATCCTGTTCAGCCAGGAAATGCTTGGTGATATTGAAGCCTCGCATCAATATTTTATGGCGATGGCCCTGCCTTTTATGCTGGCTTATAACCGGCAGCGGGGGCGCGGCTGGAAGTGGTTTTTTTACGTCTTCTATCCCGCCCATGTTCTGCTGTTGTATTATCTAAGTAATTTTGTGCTTAAATAAAAAAGGAGTTTTGTTTATGGATCATCAAAAATGGTTTGGCGATGTGCATAGCGCAGATTTTCTGACGGGGCGTTTTGATATGCACGTTCACACCACCGCGTCGGACGGTATCTGGCGACCGGCGGAGATTGTGCGACGTGCCCGGGAATGTGGCCTGACCGGGCTGGCAATTACCGATCATGATACGCTGGACGGCCTGCCGGAAGCGGCCGCGGCGGCTAAAGAACTGGGCGTGCGTCTGGTTTTTGGCGTGGAAATGAGCACGGATGTTCAAGGAGGTCAGGATGAAGACAGCGCCTACGAGGTGCATATGTTGGGTTACTTTCCGGGCGATAGCCTGCCGGGCGCGGCTCTGGCGGAGCGCTTAGGGGAGTTGCAGCGCCACCGTTGGCAGCGTGGGCTAAAAATGATGGCTAAACTTGCGGAACTGGGTATGCCGCTGGACGACAGTTTTTTGCAGGATTATGCCGGCGGCGGCTCGATTGGCCGGGGCTTACTGGCGCGGAAAATGGTGGAGGCCGGTTATGCGGCGGAGCGGGAAGAAGTTTTTGCCAAATGGCTGGGTATTGGCTGCCCGGCCTATGTTCCGCACCATCCGTTTACACCATTTGAGGCCTTGCAATTAATTCACGCTGCCGGCGGCGTGGCGGTTATGGCGCATCCGGTACAGGCCGGGCATGACGAATTGATTCTTAAGCTGGCGGCCGCCGGTTTGGACGGCCTGGAGTGCCGGCATCCGGACCAGCCAGCCGGCGAATTGCAGCAACATTATTTGCAGATGGCGGACTCGCTGCATTTGGCAATCAGCGGCGGTTCGGACTGCCATGACGGCGGTCTGGGCGATTATACGATCAGCGGCGCGGAGCTGCTGGAATTGTTCGCCGATCGTTCACACTAAACTCTAGCTACGGCCTGCGGCCTTGCTAATCGTTAAGTGTT
>CAQWMM010000019.1:0-28010 GCA_948907985.1 uncultured Bacillota bacterium | reverse complement strand
CAAAATAGGATTGCATACTCGCTGTGCTCGTATGTATTCGTTCACACTAAACTCTAGCTACGGCCTGCGGCCTTGCTAATCGTTAAGTGTTCAAAATAGGATTGCATACTCGCTGTGCTCGTATGTATTCGTTCACACTAAACTCTGCCGTCGCCTTTCAGGCTTGGCAATCGTTAAGTGTTCACGAATAAAAAAGGCTTGGCCGGCATATATTATAAGCAAATTATAAGCGGGAGGCCGGCAGATTTGGCGAATGAAAAGGTTTATCAATTAGAACTGTTGCCCTGTTTTGGCGGCGAGCGCACCCCCAGTCCCACCGAACAGCTTTTATCCAGGCGGGTGGAGGCGCTGGAAGAGCGTTTGGAGCAGATGAAGTTATCCCGGCGGGTGTTGTTGCGCCTGCTGGACCGGGCGGAGAACGACCGCAAGGTGGAGGTTTGTAATCTGCGTATGGAAAACCAGCGGCTGCGCCGGCAGAATCAGGCCTTGGCCAACAGCCTTTGGGCGAAGAACAGCCAGATTGTGCGCTTGAAAATGAATATCAATGAATAAGCTATCATTTTTTGTGATAGCTTATTCATTTTGTCGTAAAGACGAAAAAATTTTGATTTTTTAGAAAAAAAACCGCAAATGGGCTGGACAAACCGTACTTTTTAGTTTATTATAGTAATAATAATCAGAATGGACAGAGTTCTAATTTTGGGAAGAATGAGGAGGTGCGGCTTTGTCTGCGAAAATTGCTAAAGAAGGCTTGACTTTTGATGATGTGCTGCTGATACCGGCAGAATCTAGTGTGCTGCCACACGAGGTGGATATTGGCACACGCTTTTCCCGTCATATCCGGTTGAATGTTCCGCTGGTGAGCGCCGGCATGGATACGGTTACCGAATCGCGTATGGCGATTGCCATTGCCAGAGAGGGCGGCATTGGCGTTATTCATAAAAATATGCCTATTGAACAGCAGGCGGCTGAGGTTGACCGGGTTAAACGCTCGGAGCATGGTATTATTATTGATCCGGTTTTTCTTTCTCCGGAGAACACCATTAAAGACGCCCTGGAATTGATGGCGCGTTATCATATTTCCGGCGTGCCGGTTACGGTGAACAATCGTCTGGTGGGTATACTTACTAACCGCGATCTGCGCTTTGAGGAGGATTTTTCCCGGCCGATTAAAGAGGTTATGACGACCGAAAACCTGATCACCGCGCCGGCCGGTACATCTATCGACGAGGCCAGAAATATTTTGAAACAGCACCGGATTGAAAAACTGCCGATTGTGGACGCGGACTACAATCTCAAAGGGCTGGTTACTATTAAGGATATTCAGAAGATGGTGAAATATCCTAACTCTTGCAAGGATTCTAATGGCCGTCTGCGGGTGGCTGCGGCTATTGGCGTGGGCGCTGGCACTTTTGAGCGGGCGCAGGCCCTGATTGACGCCGGAGTGGACGCGCTGGTTATTGACACGGCGCATGGGCATTCGCTGGGCGTTATCCAGCAGGTGGCAAAAATTCGCGACGCTTTCCCGGATGTGGATATTATAGCCGGCAACGTAGCCACCGGCGAGGCTACAGAAGCTTTGATTAAAGCCGGTGTGGACGGCGTTAAAGTGGGCATTGGCCCTGGCTCGATCTGTACCACTCGTGTAATTGCCGGCATTGGCGTGCCGCAGTTGACTGCGATTATGGATTCTTCGGAGGTGGCGGCTAAATATGACGTGCCGATTATCGGCGACGGCGGCATTAAATATTCCGGCGATATTGTGAAAGCGCTGGCGGCAGGCAGCAGCTGTGTAATGATGGGCAGCCTGTTAGCGGGCACCGAGGAAAGCCCCGGCGAGGTGGAAATTTATCAGGGGCGCAGCTTTAAAGTCTATCGCGGCATGGGCTCTCTGGCGGCGATGAAACAGGGCTCCAAGGACAGATACTTCCAGGAGAACGCCAGCAAGCTGGTGCCGGAGGGCATCGAGGGGCGCGTTCCCTATAAAGGCACGCTGGCCGATACTGTTTTTCAGATGTTGGGCGGTATTCGCGCCGGTATGGGTTACTGCGGCGCGCCGGATATTCCTGCTTTGCAGCGGAAAGCGCAGTTTGTGAAGATTACGGCGGCCGGTTTGCTGGAAAGCCATCCGCATGATGTGCAGATTACCAAGGAGGCGCCCAACTACCATATCTAATGAACGAAAATCCAATAGCACGCCATCTGCTTTGTTGTCAAAATATTCACCTCGTCGACGTACTTCAGTACGCCTCCTCGATTCATATTTTGACGCCGCGCATCTGGCGCACTCTTGAATTTTCTGTGTAGTGATATACCCTTGAGCTTTTGCTGATTCTGGTTTGGCACTCTTGAATTTTCTGTGTAGTGATATACTCTTGAGCTTTTGCTGGTTCGGATTTATGAAGTTGACTAGTGTATAATTGAGGAGATGATCATATTAGTATTGGTGTAATCGGCGGCGCGGACGGGCCGACAGCCATTTTTTTGGCAAGTAATAATTTACTGTTATTGGGCGGCGGCCTGTTGCTGGCGGCTTTGCTGGTGGGCGGTTTGGTGTTCGCAATAGCCAAACGGCACAGCGACTAAAGGGAGGGCTTAGTATGGCTATGACATTGCTTTTTCTGCCCGCATTTGTGGGCGGCATGGCTCTGCTTGTTGGCGTTGTGGTATATGCGGTGATGAAACAGAACGGCGATTGATTTAATAAAACAGCGGTGCAATAATTGTACCGCTGTTTTATGCTATTGGTTTTCAGGATTATTCATGAGGTTATCCGCCCATTGCATGATTGCTGCTGCATATTTTATAGCTTGTTTAACATGGTTTTCGGTTAAAAATAATTCGTTGGGATAACGCACGGCCACGCCATAAGGCGTTAAAGCGTCGGCATAGTCATAATAGTCGTCGGATATTTCAATTTTATCGTGCAGTTGATTTAACAGGAAAGAAAGGTCATGCACCTTGGGAACGCCGATTGGTAATTCATAATGAACAATCAGAGCTTTGATGGCTTTCTCGGCGGCTTGCTGGCAATGATAACAAATTATTTCCAGCGGTTGGGGATGATAAGTTGCTGCCAAATGTTTGGCTACACCCAAATCAACGCTGGCCAGATCATACCAGTTTTTCGTTTCCGGCGTCATAAAGCAGCACCCCGCTTCTGAATACTTCGTTTTCTATTGTGGGCAGATCTTTTCGTAGTTCAAAATGGCTTTTGGTGCCAAGCAGAATATCCACCGGTTTGTTTTTTACCTTGCGGATTGCCTGATAGGCTTTGGTGGTTTCGGCCGCTAAATCGGCGACGTCGTCAGGAACAATAATATAAAAATCTAAATCGCTGTTGGCTGTGTAGGTATCGTTGGCATATGAACCAAATAAATAAATTTGCACAGGCAAAAGTTTTTTTACAAAATGCTGTTTAATTATTTCAATTTCTGGTGTGCGCATTGGCAATCGCCTCCCTGATTATAATTATAGCATGCGAAAACATAAAAAGCTAATACATTTTTTCTAAAATAATAAAAAAATTTGCTAAAAGGTATTGCTTTTTGCCGCTTGGCTGTGGTACAATATTAAGCGGTTTGGTTTGCCGGGCTTGCCTGCGCCCAAACTAATGCAAGCGATGAAGTGAGAGGTTGCTTTATACGGCTTTGCCTGCCGGATAGGGGTTTTCTCACGGAGCCAGTTCGTAAAGAATACGAGCGAAAAGGAGGTAAAAAAATGTCGCAACAAAAAATCCGTATCCGTTTGAAGGCTTATGACCACAAGCTGCTTGATGTGTCGGCTGTTCAAATTGTGGATACCGCCAAGAGGACAGGCGCAAGGGTTTCCGGGCCGATTCCGCTGCCCACCGAAAAGAGTGTGTACACCATTCTGCGCTCTCCTCATGTCAATAAGGATTCTCGTGAGCAGTTTGAAATGCGTACCCACAAACGCCTGATTGACATTCTGGAGCCGACTCCCAAAACTGTCGATTCCTTGATGCACCTGGATTTGCCGGCTGGCATTGAAATTGACATCAAGCTTTAGGTTCGGCCACAGCCTGCGGCTGAAAGTTTTTTTATTGGCTTATGACTGCAAAAAGGAAACACACGGGCTAGTGGTTTTGCAGAATTGGCTTAGGCCGGGGCTTTCGAGCAATGCGGTTTGGCATGACCGTATCTCGGATTTTTGAATTTTGGAGGTGTAAGTAATGCCAAAAATGTTGATTGGTAAAAAATTGGCTATGAGCCAGATTTTTACTGAAGATGGAAAACTGATTCCTGTAACGGTGATCGAGGCCGGCCCCTGCGTTATTTCGCAGATCAAAACAACCGCCACCGACGGTTACGAGGCTGTGCAAATGGGCTATAAGGCGCTGAAGAAAGGCACCAAACCCCAGGTTGGCCACTTCGCCAAGAGCGGTATTACACCGCTGCGCTATCTGCGCGAAATGCGCGTAGCGGACAGCTCTGTTTATCAAACCGGTCAGGAATTGAAGGTAGATATATTCGCTGCCGGCGAAAAGGTGGATGTGGAGGGCACATCTAAGGGCAAGGGCTTTGCTGGTACCATCAAGAGATGGCATTTCCACCAGGGGCCGATGAGCCATGGCAGCAAAAATCACCGCCGTCCGGCGTCTTCCGGCGCTAAGGGGCCTGCCCGGACTTTTAAGGGCAAACATTCCCCCGGTCAGATGGGCGGCAACCGGGTTACTGTACAAAATCTGGAAATCGTTCGCGTGGATGTTGAAAGAAACCTGCTTTTGGTGAAGGGCGCTGTGCCTGGCCCCAAGAAAGGTTTGGTTTATGTCAAGTCCGCCGTTAAATCTGCCGCACAAGACTGAGGCAAGAGAGGAGGACAAAAGAGATGACAAGTGTTCAAGTTTATAATATGGACGGCAACGCAGTGGAAACGCTTGAGCTGAATGACGCTGTGTTTAACCGCGAAGTTAACGAAGGGCTGATGCACCAGGCTGTGGTCCTGTATCTGGCTAGCCGCCGGCAAGGCACCCAAAAGGCCAAAACCCGCAGCGAAGTTTCGGGCGGCGGCAAAAAGCCCTGGCGGCAAAAAGGCACCGGCCATGCCCGTTCCGGCAGCAGCCGCAGCCCGATTTGGCGTACCGGCGGCGTGGTGTTCGCGCCCACTCCCCGCTCTTATGGCTTTAAAATGCCCAGAAAGCAGCGCCGGATTGCTTTGGCCTCGGCTCTTACCTGCAAAATGCGGGAGAACCAGCTGGTGGTTTTGGATAATTTGCAGCTGGCCGCGCCAAAGACTAAAGATGTTATCAGCCTGTTGAACAAATTTGAGGCTCCTGACGCGTTGCTGGTTTTTGCCGGCGATCAGGAAAATGTCGTTAAATCGGCTCGCAATCTGGTTGGCGTGGAGGCGATTAATGTTGCCGGCGTCAATACCTATAACGTGCTGCAACACCGCCGTTTGATTATCACCAAAGATGCGGTGGCTCGTTTGGAGGAGGTGCTGACTAATGCGTAATTATACTGATGTTTTAGTCAAACCGATGATCTCGGAAAAAACTATTGGTCTTATTGAAGAGAACAAATATACTTTTATTGTTGCCAGGGACGCTAACAAAATTGAAATCGCGCACGCGGTGGAAGAGGCCTTTAAAGTTAAGGTGCTGGGCGTTAATACCCGCATCGTTAAAGGCAAAGTTAAGCGGATGGGGCGCTATGAGGGCAAACGCTCTGATGTGAAGAAAGCTATCGTTACTCTGCGCGAGGGCGACAGCATCGAAATGTTCTCTGGTCTATAATAACAAAGGGAGGTATTGCAAATGGGTATAAAGGTTTATAAACCCACTTCGCCCGGCCGGCGTGGTATGACGGTATCTACCTTTGAAGAAATTACCGCCACAACCCCGGAGCGCTCCTTGCTGCAACCGCTGCACAAAAAAGGCGGCCGCAATAATCAGGGACGTTTGACGACCAGGCATCAGGGCGGCGGTCATAAGAGAATGTACCGCTTGATTGATTTTAAGAGAGATAAAGACAATGTTCCGGCTAAAGTGGCCACGATTGAGTATGATCCCAACCGCACAGCCAACATTGCTCTGCTGCATTATGTAGACGGCGAAAAACGCTATATCATTGCTCCGCAGGGTTTGAAAGTTGGCGATATGCTGGTTTCTGGGCCGGAATCGGATATTAAAACCGGCAATGCTTTGCCGCTGGCCAACATTCCGGTTGGTACTGTGGTGCATAACGTTGAAATGCGTCCTGGCTGCGGCGCGCAGATTGCCCGCTCGGCCGGTTCATCCGTACAGCTTATGGCTAAGCTGGATAAATATGCTACTTTGCGTCTGCCCTCTGGCGAAATGCGCCAGGTGCCGATCGGCTGCAAAGCGACCATTGGTATTGTGGGCAATGCCGACCAGGTTAACATCAATCTGGGCAAGGCGGGCCGCAATCGCTGGCTGGGTATTCGCCCGGCGAACCGCGGCGTGGTTATGAATCCCTGCGATCACCCGCATGGCGGCGGCGAGGGCAGATCCCCGGTGGGCCGCAATCCGGTTACTCCTTGGGGCAAGCCGGCTTTGGGTGTTAAGACCAGAGATAAGAAGAAGCAGTCCAACAAACTGATTATTCGTCGGCGCAACAAGTAGTTGTGGAAGGAGGATTTGACTTATGGGTAGAAGTTTGAAGAAGGGGCCTTATTGTGAAGGCCGCCTGCTGGCTAAAATCGAGGCCATGAATGAAAGCGGCGACAAAAAAGTTATCAAAAGCTGGAGCCGCCGTTCCACAATCTTTCCGCAGATGGTTGGGCATACTATCGCCCTGCATGACGGCAGAAAACATGTGCCGGTTTATATCACCGAGGATATGGTTGGGCATAAGCTGGGCGAGTTCGTTTTGACCAGACGTTATCGCGGCCATGGCTCTTTGGTGGAAAAAGGCTCTAAAGCGAAATAAGAGCCAGGTTTAGTTAGATTACCGAGAGGAGGTAGTTGTTAATGGAGGCAAAAGCCATTGCCAAATATGTTCGTATGTCCCCCAGAAAAGCCCGCTTGGTGGCCAATCTGATTAAGGGGAAGGATATACAGGAAGCTGAAGCCATTCTCCGTTACACGCCCAATAAAGCTGCTAAAGTTATTCAAAAGGTGTTGCTTTCCGCTACTGCTAATGCGGAAAACAATCTGGAATTGGACAGAACAAATCTGGTGGTTAAATCCGCAATCGTTGATCAGGGCCCAAGCCTGAAGCGGATTAAACCCAGAGCACAGGGGCGTGCCGACCGTATGGTACATCGCACCAGCCATGTTACTGTGGTGGTTGCGGAAAGAGAGGAGGCTTAACAGTGGGACAAAAGGTTAATCCTAAGGGACTGCGCGTTGGCGTTATCAAAAACTGGGATTCCCGTTGGTACGCTGAAAAACAATATTCCGATTTTTTGCTGGAGGACTATAAAATCCGCCAGTTCCTGAAGAAGAAGTTATATCACACCGGCATCTCTCGCCTGGAGATTGAGCGCGCCGCTAACCGGGTTAAGGTTAGCATCTTCACCGCCAAGCCGGGCATTGTGATTGGCCGCGGCGGCGCAGATGTGGAAACGCTCCGCCAGGAGCTGCGCAAATTGACGGACAAAAATGTCTTCGTCAATATTGTGGAGGTGGCCAGACCGGAGATGGACGCTCAGCTGGTGGCCGAGAATATCGCCGACCAGCTGGAAAGACGTATTGCTTTTCGCCGGGCTATGAAACAGGCCATGGGCCGCACCATGCGCATGGGCGCCGAGGGTATCAAGATTATGTGTTCCGGCCGTTTGGGCGGCGCGGAAATTGCCAGAACCGAGTGGACTTCGGAGGGCAAGGTGCCGCTGCACACGCTGCGCGCGGATATTGATTATGCCACCGCCGAGGCTAACACCACTTATGGTAAAATCGGCATCAAGGTTTGGATCTATAAAGGCGAGGTTTTGGGCGGCAGACCGCTGCCGACCGAGGAAAAGAAAGAAGAGGCCAGACCTAATAATAACCGCAGACAGAATCGTCCGCGTAACAGAAGAAAAGGTACGGAGGAGGGCGCATAAATGTTATTGCCAAAAAGAGTTAAATATCGCCGCCAACACCGGGGCCGTATGAAGGGCGAGGCGCATAAGGGCAATTTTGTGGCCTACGGCGATTTTGGCCTGCAATCAACCGAGGCCAGCTGGATCACCAGCCGGCAGATTGAGGCGGCTCGTGTTGCTATGACTCGTTATATCAAGCGTGGCGGCCAGGTTTGGATTAAGATTTTTCCGCAGAAGCCCGTTACCAAAAAACCGGCTGATACCCGTATGGGCTCCGGCAAAGGCGCGCCCGAGTTTTGGGTGGCCGTGGTTAAACCGGGCAAGGTGATGTTTGAAATCGCCGGCGTTTCGGAGGAAGTCGCCAGAGAGGCCATGCGTTTGGCTGCCCACAAACTGCCTGTTAAGTGCAAGTTTGTAACCAAGAACCAAGGGGAGGTTGAAGCATAATGAAAGCAAAGGATATCCGCGATTTATCTAATGATGAATTGCAGAAGAAAGTTGCTGATTTGAAGGTTGAGCTGTTCAATCTGCGTTTTCGCGCAGCCACCGGGCAGCTGGAAAACCCCTCCAGCATTAAGGACGTTAAAAAAGATATGGCGCGGGTGAAGACGATCATTCGTGAGAGGGAACTCAAGCAGGCCCAGGCCTAAAGAAAGGAGGAGCAATTTTTAATGAACACGGCTGAAAGAAAAAACCGCAAAAGCCAGATTGGCATTGTTGTTTCAGATAAAATGGAAAAGACCATTGTTGTTAAGGTGGAAACTCGTGTAGCTCATCCTCTTTATGGTAGAACCATGCTGACCAGCAAAAAGTATAAGGCGCACGATGAAAATAACGAGGCCCGCGTTGGCGATAGAGTGCAAATTGTGGAAACCAGACCTTTGTCTAAGGATAAAAGATGGCGTCTGCAAACCATCGTGGAGAAGGCTCCGGTTATCTAAGGCAGACTAATATAGAAAGGAGCGGCTTTTAAATGATTCAAGCTGAAACCAGATTAAAAGTCGGTGATAATACTGGCGCCAAGGAGCTGCTGTGCATTAAGGTTTTGGGCGGCTCAAAGCGGCGCTACGCCACTGTGGGGGACGTGATTATGTGTTCCGTTAAGGTGGCAACACCCGGCGGCGTGGTTAAGAAGGGCGATGTAGTCCGGGCCGTTGTGGTACGCACCAAGAAACCTATTAAACGCCCGGATGGTTCATATATCCGTTTCGATGAAAATACCGGCGTGATTATCAACGAACAAAACCAGCCAAGGGGTACCCGTATTTTCGGGCCTGTGGCCAGAGAGCTGAGAGAACGCGATTTTATGAAGATCGTATCCCTGGCTCCCGAAGTGCTGTGATGGCCGGGAGGTGGAATAATGGCGAATAAGTTACACGTTAAAAAAGGCGATACAGTGGTGGTGATTTCCGGCAAAGACGCCGGCGCTACCGGTAAGGTGCTGGCTGCCAGCCCCTCTAAGGGCAAGGTTGTGGTGGAAAATGTGGCCATGATTAAGCGGCACACCAAACCCAGCAAGAACGATCCCCAGGGCGGTATTAAGGAAAAAGAGGCCTTTATCGACGCATCCAATGTTATGATGTATTGCCCGAAGTGCAAAAAGGGCGTACGCCTGGCGCACGTTGAGGGCAAGGACGGCAGAAGAGTGCGGGCCTGCGTTAAATGCGGCAGCAAATTTGATAAGTAGTGAGAGAAAGGAGGAGCTTTTAAAATGGCAAACAGATTAAAAGAGCGCTATGACAGCGAGATCAGACCTTCTCTCCAGGAAAAATTTGCTTATAAAAATGTTATGGAGATTCCCAAGCTGGAAAAGGTCGTTATCAATATGGGTTTGGGCGAGGCTGTGCAGAACCCCAAGGCTCTGGACGCTGCGGTTTCGGATTTGGCCACAATTTCCGGCCAGAAACCGATTGTAACCCGGGCCAAAAAATCCATCGCCTCTTTCAAAATCAGAGAGGGCATGGCCATTGGCTGTAAGGTTACTCTGCGCGGCCAGCGGATGTATGAATTTGTGGATAAGCTGATTTCCGTTTCTCTGCCCAGGGTTCGCGACTTCAAAGGCGTATCTGACAAGGCTTTTGACGGCCGCGGCAACTACACGCTGGGCCTTAAGGAACAGCTGATCTTCCCGGAAATTGATTATGAAAAGATTGACCGTCTGCGCGGTTTGGAGGTTTGTTTTGTAACCAGCGCCAAAACTGACGCTGAATGTAAGGAATTGCTTGCTCAGATGGGTATGCCTTACGCTAATAATTAGGAGGGAATCTTGTGGCTAAGAAATCTATGATTGCCAAGCAACAACGGAAACCTAAATTCCAGGTGCGGGGTTATAACCGCTGCAAAATCTGCGGCCGCCCTCATGCGTATATGCGTAAATTCGGCATTTGCCGTATTTGTTTCCGTGAGCTGGCTTATAAAGGCGAAATCCCCGGCGTAACCAAATCAAGTTGGTAATCGGCCGGAGCTTTAAGGAAGGAGGTATATCCTAATGGTTGTTACTGATCCTATCGCTGATTTTTTGACAAGAATCAGAAATGCCAATATGGTATTGATGGATAAAGTGGAAATTCCGGCGTCTAAAACCAAGATGGGCCTGGCAGAAATTTTGAAGGCCGAGGGCTTTATCAACGACGTGGAATTGATTGAGGACGGCAAGCAGGGTGTTATCAGAGTGTATCTGAAATATGGCGCTGGCCGCGAAAAAATTATTAACGGATTGAAAAGAATCTCCAAGCCCGGTTTGCGGGTTTATGCCGGCAAGGATGAACTGCCGCGCGTGATGGGCGGCCTGGGCATTGCCATTATCTCAACCTCTAAAGGGCTGATGGTTGACAGAGTTGCTCGTAAAGAGGGGCTCGGCGGCGAGGTTCTCTGCTATATATGGTAAAATATATGGTAAGTAGGCAGAAGAAAGAGGTGTTTTAAGGAATGTCCAGAATTGGTAAACTGCCCATTGTCATCCCGGCCGGCGTGGATGTGGCTATTGACGGCCATCAGGTTACCGTTAAGGGGCCTAAAGGCGAAATGTCGCATAACGTACGCCCGGAAATTGGCGTTAAGGTGGAGGCTGGCCAGATCCTGGTAACAAGAGATAGTGATGAGGCGAAAATTCGTTCTTATCATGGCCTGACCAGGGCTTTGCTGGCCAATATGGTAACCGGGGTTAGCGCTGGCTTTGAGCGCAAGCTTACAATCATTGGCGTTGGTTACCGCGCCGCTGTGCAGAATAATGTTCTGTCTTTGAGCGTTGGCAAATCCCATCCGGTGGAGATGCCGGCCCCGGAGGGCGTGGAAATCACTTGCCCCACACCCACCCAGATTGTTTTGAGCGGTTATAATAAAGAAGTTTTGGGCGGCTTTGCTGCTAAAATCCGCGCCCAGCGTCCGCCGGAACCCTATAAAGGCAAGGGTATCCGCTACGAGGGCGAGTATGTGGCCAAAAAGGCTGGCAAAACCGGCGCTAAAAAATAATCGGTCCAAGTCTTTAGCCGCTTGATTATTTGCCGGGCTTTTGGTATATAATGTATATACCGGGCTGGGCAGGATTACTGGCGGCGATAGAAAGATAACTTAAAAAGGAAGTGAATAACCTTGTTTAAAAAGGTAGACCGCAAGGCAAGACGCCAGAAAAAGCATTATCGCGTGCGCCGCAATATTTCCGGCACAGCGGAATTCCCCAGACTGGCCGTCTATCGCAGTGCGAAGCATATATACGCACAGATTATTGACGACACCCTGGGCCGCACATTGGCGGCGGCCTCCACTTTGGACGCCGACTTGAGGGCCAACTATGGCGGCAATGTTGAGGCAGCCAAGGCTGTTGGCAAGCTTTTGGCGGAAAGAGCCCAGGCCAAGGGCATTAAAGGTGTGGTTTTTGATCGTGGCGGACTCCTGTATCATGGTCGGGTTGCGGCTCTGGCGGAGGGCGCCAGAGAGGGCGGCCTGGAATTTTAAGAGGAGGATATAAAATATGGCTAGATTTGAAGCTAAAGATAATACGCCTGAAATGATTGAAACCGTTGTGCATATCAACCGCGTGGCCAAAGTTGTGAAAGGCGGCAAACGCCAGCGCTTTGCAGCTTTGATGGTGGTTGGCGACGGCAAAGGCAATGTGGGCTTTGGTATCGGCAAGGCCACCGAGGTGCCGGAGGCTATCCGCAAGGCTGTTGAGGCGGCTAAAAAGGATATGGTGCATGTGCCGATTTTGCACACCACCGTTCCGCATGAAGTGGTTGGCGTGTTTGGTTCCGGCCGGGTTATGCTGAAACCCGCCGCTCCTGGTACTGGCGTTATCGCCGGCGGCCCGGTGCGCGCCGTTTTGGAGGCTGCCGGATATTCTAATATTTTGACAAAGTCTTTGGGCTCCAACAATCCGATTAACATGGTGCGCGCCACTATGGAGGGTTTGAAGAGCATGAAGACGGCGGAGCAGGTTGCCCGGCTGCGCGGCAAAACTGTGGAAGAAATTTTGGGCTAGGAGGGTTGGCAATGGCTAAAGTTAAAATTACACTTGTCAAAAGCCCGATTGGTTATAACAAGAAACAAAGAGCAATCGCGGCCTCCCTGGGGCTGCGCAAATTGCAGAGTAGCGTTATGCAGGAAGATACTCCCGATATTATGGGCAAGGTTCGCAAAATAGCCCATCTTGTTAAAGTGGAGCAGGCCTAAGCATATAGATTAGGGAGGTGTAAAAATGCAACTGAATGATTTGCGCCCAAACGAGGGCTCTCGGCCGAAGCGGGTTCGCAAGGGCCGCGGTATTGGCTCTACCTTGGGCAAAACCAGCGGCCGCGGCCAGAAAGGCCAAAAGGCCAGAAGCGGCGGCGGGGTGCGCCCGGGCTTTGAGGGCGGCCAGATGCCGATTTTCCGCCGCTTGCCAAAACGCGGCTTTAAGAACCACTTCCGCAAGGAGTTCGTGCCGGTGGCGCTGACCGATTTGGAGCTATTTGAGAACGGCACAGTTGTTACTGAAGAGTTGTTGTTGCAGAATGGCGTTGTTAAAAATAATCGTGATGGCTTGAAAGTGTTGGCGAATGGAGAATTGACTAAGCAGCTAACGGTTGCTCTGCCTTGCTCAAAAGCAGCTGCCGAAAAGATTGTGGCTGCCGGCGGCAAAGTTGAGGTGAAATAATTTGTTAACTACTTTGAAAAATGCCTGGAAGATTGCTGATCTGCGTAAAAAGATTATCTTTACGCTGCTGATGTTTGTGGTTTTCCGCCTGGCTGCGCATATTCCGGTGCCGGGTATCAGCAAAGACGCCCTGGGTGAACTTTTCGGCGCTGACATGTGGACGCTGATGGATACTTTCTCCGGCGGTTCTTTGAAGTACTTCACCGTGTGCGCAATGGGTATTATGCCCTATATCAACGCATCAATTATTATGAACCTGTTGACGATTGCTATCCCCTATTTTGAAAACCTGGCCAGAGAGGGCCAGGAGGGGCGCAAAAAAATGGCGCAGTATACTCGTTATGGCGCAATCGGCCTGGCCTTTATCCAGTCCATTGGTATGACTTTCTATATCCATGGCGCGCTGGAAAACCCTGGCATTTTTAGCTATCTGGTAGTTGCGCTGACTTTGACGGCTGGTACCTGTTTTTTGATGTGGCTGGGCGAATTGATTACCGAGCATGGTGTTGGCAACGGTATATCGCTGATTATCTTCATTGGTATTCTTTCCTCAATCCCCAGCACCATCCGCACGATTATAACGTCGGTGCAGGGCGGCCAGACCAACATCATTACGGTGATTTTATTCGTTATTCTGGCGGTTCTGATTATCGCTGGCGTAGTATTTATCCAGGAGGCCCAGCGCCGTATCCCGGTTCAGTATGCTAAGCGCATGGTGGGCCGCCGGATGTATGGCGGCCAGGGCAGCCACATTCCGATCAAGGTTAACCAAACCGGCGTTATCCCGATCATCTTCGCAATGTCGCTGCTGATGCTGCCGGCAACTTTGGCCGGACTGTTCCCCAATAACGGCTTTGCCGCCTTTATTGCCGGGCTGTTCAGCAGTGGTTCCTGGTTTTATATGATTATGTACGTTATGCTGATTATCTTCTTCACCTATTTTTATACTGCGGTTACCTTTAACTGCCGCGAGGTGGCGGAGAATTTGCAGAAAAACGGTGGTTTTATTCCCGGTTTGCGTCCGGGTAAGCCTACTTCGGAGTATTTGGACGGCGTTTTGACCAGAATTACTCTGGCTGGCGCAATCTTCTTGGCGGCGATTGCCGTGCTGCCTTTCCTGGCCAGCAAGCTTTCCGGCCTGAATATTTATTTCGGCGGTACTTCGCTGCTGATCGTTGTGGGCGTTGCTCTGGAAACCATGAAGCAGCTGGACGCCCAGATTATGGAGCGCCAGTATTCCGGATTTATGAAGTAAGGGGGCTGACTTATGAATATCGTATTAATGGGCCCGCCGGGAGCCGGCAAAGGCACCCAGGCCGATGTTATGGCCCGCAACCTCTTTGTGCCGCATATTTCCACCGGCGACATCTTCCGTGCCAACATTAAGGCCGGTACGGAGTTAGGTCAGCTGGCTAACCAATATATCAGCAAGGGCGATTTGGTGCCAGATGAGGTTACCATGGGCATGATTAAAGACCGTTTGGCGGAGGACGACTGCGCCAAGGGCTTTATTCTGGACGGGCTGCCGCGCACTATTGGCCAGGCTGACGCTCTGGAGGCTATTTTGGCCGAGCAGGGCAAAAAACTGGATAAGGTTGTGAATATTGACGTGCCGGCAGACCTGCTGATTACACGGCTTAGCGGCCGGCGCGTTTGCCGCAACTGCTCGCAGACCTATCATTTGGAAAACAACCCGCCCACTGAACCTGGCCGCTGTGATGAATGTGGCGGCGAGCTTTATCAGCGCGCGGATGATTCCGAGGAAACGATTAAAAATCGCCTGGATGTTTATACCGAGCAGTCGGCGCCCCTGATTGCCTATTATGAACAAAAAGGCTTGCTGCTTTCTATTAACGGTAATCAATCCATCAACAAGGTGTTGACGGATATTGGCAAAGGCTTAGGCCAAAGCTGGTAGGCCGCAGAGTTTGAATGACAAAGGCGGCAGAAATATGGGAATGATTACCATTAAAAATCAGGATGATCTGGCGAAGATACGCAAGGCCGGCCACATTGTGGCCGAGGTTTTTGAATTGATGCAGGAAAAGGTTCGCCCGGGAATTACGACGGCTGAATTGAATAAGGCGGCGGAAGCGCTGATTAAAAAGCGCAATGCCACCCCCGCCTCCCGGGGGTATGCCGGGTTCCCGGCGGGCACCTGTATATCGGTTAACCAGGAGGTTATTCATGGCATACCGGGGCGCAGGGTGTTGCAGGAGGGCGATATTGTCAGCGTGGATGTGGTTGTGCAGCTGAACGGCTTTTGCAGTGATGGCGCGCGCACCTATCCGGTTGGCAAAATTGCTCCGGATGTGCAGCATTTGTTGGATGTTACCCAGTTTTGTTTGGCCGAGGGCATTAAGCAGGCCCAAATTGGCAAACGCCTGGGTGATATTGGCAGCCGGGTACAGCAGATTGCCGAGGCCGAGGGTTATGGCGTGGTGCGAGATTACGTTGGCCATGGCATTGGCCGGGAGATGCACGAGGCCCCGGATGTGCCCAACTTCGGCGTGGCCGGGCGCGGACTGCGCCTGATTAATGGCATGGTTATTGCTATTGAACCGATGATCACCATGGGTACGCATGAGGTTCGTTGCCTGAAAGACGGCTGGACGGTGGTAACGAAAGACGCCCGACCTGCGGCGCATTTTGAAAACACCGTGGCGATTACGCCGGATGGCCCGCAGATTATGACGATGCTTTGAGTGTGAGGTGGCTTATGTCGATTCATAAACAGAGAGAGTCTGATCTGGCCCTGAATGAATTGCAGCTTGGCCAGTTGGTGAGATCGCGCGCCGGGCGGGATTTGGGCTGTTATTATCTGGTTTATCGCCTGACCGGCCCCAACAAGGCCTGGCTGGTGGATGGGCGCGGGCGCAATACGGCCAATCCCAAGGCCAAAAATCCCCGCCATCTGCAAAGGGTTAATCAGGTTTCGGCGCGGTTTGTTGCCGCCCTGAAAGGCGGCGATTTGACGCCGGAGCTTATCCGGGCAGAGTTGAACAGCCTGTTGGCCCATAATGCGAAAGAAAATAATCCTGACGAGGAGGCATTGGCGAATGTCGAAAGTTGATGAAATTGAAGTAAGCGGTACCGTTATCGATCCGCTGCCTAACGCAATGTTCAAGGTGGAGCTGGAAAACGGACACGTTGTTTTGGCGCATGTTTCCGGAAAAATCAGGATGAATTATATTCGTATTCTGCCGGGGGATAAGGTTACGGTGGCTTTAAGCCCTTATGATCTTCAGCGCGGGCGTATCGTGTATCGTTTTAAATAGAAATATCCTGTATTGCAGACCGAGGAGGGTTAAGATAATGAAGGTTCGTGCTTCGGCCAAGCCCATTTGCGAAAAATGCAAGGTGATTAAACGGCGCGGCACCGTTATGGTGATCTGCTCTAATCCCAAGCATAAACAAAAACAGGGCTAATGGCAAAAATTAAAATGATTATAATTAAATGTTATAATAAAAACGCAGGCCGCGGCCTGCAAATGAGTTGAAGATATCAGCTAAATTTATGGAGGTGTAGGAATGGCTCGTATTGCTGGTGTAGACTTGCCCAGAGATAAAAGAGTTGAAATCGGCCTGACATACATTTTCGGCGTGGGTTTATCAACCTCGCAGAAAGTACTGAAAGAGGCCGGCGTTAATCCGGATACCCGGGTTAAGGATTTGACCGATGATGAGGTTGGCCGCATCCGTGAGGTTTTGGATAAAACCGCACAGGTTGAGGGCGACCTGCGCAGAGAAATTGCGCTGAACATCAAGAGATTGACTGAAATTGGCTGCTACCGCGGACAAAGGCATCGCCGCGGCCTGCCGGTGCGCGGACAGAATACCAAAAACAATGCCCGTACCCGCAAAGGCCCGAAGCGTACTGTCAGCGGCAAACGCAAGAAATAAGGAAAGGGGGTTATCTAATTGGCTCGCAGACAAATTCGTAAGAGAAAAGAAAAGAAGAATATTGAGTTTGGGGTTGCGCATATCCAGTCAACCTTCAATAACACAATTATCACGATCACCGATAAGGCCGGCAATGCCATCGCCTGGTCCAGCGCCGGCGCGCAGGGTTTTAAAGGCTCCAGAAAGAGCACGCCGTTTGCTGCCCAGCAGGCTGCCGATGTGGCGGCTAAGGAGGCCATGGTACATGGTCTTAAACAGGTTGAATGTCTGGTTAAAGGCCCTGGCTCCGGCAGAGAGGCGGCTATCCGCGCTTTGCAGAGCGCTGGTTTGGAAATCAGCATGATTAAGGATGTTACTCCCATTCCGCATAATGGGTGTCGTCCTCCCAAAAGAAGAAGAGTTTAATTTTAGGCTAAAGGAGGAAAAAATCGCATTATGGCAAAAAATATGCAGCCTGTGTTAAAAAGAGCCAGAACTCTGGGCATCGAGCCGGGCTTTGTAGGCGTTTATAAAAAATCAAAAAGAAAACCCAAGCAGAACAGACGCAAGCCGAGCAACTATGCTTTGCAGCTGACGGAAAAGCAAAAGGTTAAATATGTTTATGGTATTTTGGAAAAACAGTTGAGAAGAACCTTCGCCAAAGCGGAGAAACAATCCGGCAACGTGGGCGAAAACCTGCTGGTGTTGCTGGAACGCCGCATGGACAACGTGGTTTATCGTCTGGGCCTGGCTGGCACCCGCCGCGAGGCCAAACAGCTGGTTTCCCATGCTCATTTTACTCTGAACGGTAAAAAAATGAATATTCCCTCGGCCACCCTGAAGATTGGCGACGTGGTTGCGGTTCGGGAAAAGAGCCTGCAATCGCCCAAATTTAAGGCGTTGGCTGAAAATCTGAAGGGCAAAGCCACTCCGGCCTGGCTGGAGCTTGACGCTAACAACATGAGCGGCAAACTGGTGGCGCTGCCCTCCCGCGCGGACGTTGACGCGCCGATTGCTGAACAGCTTATCGTTGAATTTTACTCCCGCTAAGCATAGGATCCTGTGTAATTGAATGGCTTTTGAATAAGGGGGCAATATATTAATGTTTGGAATTGAAAAACCCAAAATCCAATGTGTGGAGATGTCGGATGATAATTCCCATGGCACTTTTGTTGTCGAACCGTTGGAAAAAGGTTATGGGATTACGCTTGGTAATTCTTTGAGGAGAGTGTTATTGTCTTCTTTACCTGGCGCTGCGGTGTCCTCAGTGCAGATTGACGGTGTTTTGCATGAGTTTACAACGATTCCTGGCGTGGTGGAGGATGTGGCGGATATTATTCTTAACCTGAAAGGACTTTCGGTGCGGGTTTATGGCTCGGAAGAGCAGGTTATTTACATCGAGGCCAACGGCCCTTGCGAGGTTACGGCGGCTGATATTCGCGTTAACTCCGATGTGGAAATCCTCAATCCGGAACACCACATTGCCACGCTGGATACTGACGGCTGCTTGTTTATGTCAATCACAGTCAACAAGGGCCGGGGATATGTCAGCGCTGAAAAAAACAAGAGAGAGGGGCAGCCGATTGGCGTTATCGCTGTGGACTCTCTGTTCTCGCCGGTAGTTAAGGTTAACTTCCGGGTGGAGAATACTCGTGTTGGCCAACACACAGACTTTGATAAGCTGACGCTGGACGTCTGGACTGACGCTACGATCTCGCCGGACGAAGCAGTTAGCAGCAGCGCGCGGATTTTGACCGATTATTTGCAGCTGTTTGTGAATTTATCCGATAATGTGCCGGATGCGATCGGTTTGATTGATACCGAAGACGACGGCCGGGATAAACTGCTGGAGATGGCGATTGATGAGTTGGATCTGTCGGTACGCTCGTCCAACTGTCTGCACCGCGCCGGCATCAACACTGTTCAGGAGCTGATTCAGCGCTCTGAGGAGGATATGATGAAAGTGCGCAATCTTGGCCGCAAGTCCCTGGAGGAGGTTATTAATAAACTGGCCGAAATGGATTTGTCGCTGAGAACCGGTGATGAATAAAATTTTTTTACTAATAGGAGGAGCATAAATGGCATACCGTAAATTGGGTGTGAAAAGCGCTCACCGCCGGGCTATGCTGCGGAACATGACGACCTCTCTGCTGAAAGAGGGACGGATTGAAACCACCGTAACCAGAGCTAAGGAAGTGCGCTCCACCACCGAAAAAATGATTACTCTGGGCAAACGCGGCGACTTGCATGCTCGCCGTCAGGCCTTGGCTTATATTAAAGAAGAAGACGTGGTGCGCCGTGTTTTTGATGAGCTGGCTTCTAAATATGCCGACCGTCAGGGCGGCTACACCCGCATTATCAAAACCGGCGCTCGTCAGGGCGACGGCGCCCCGATGGCGATTATTGAGCTGGTTTAAGCTTGTTGTAAATTAAGCGCTCTGCCTTTTCCATGGCCGCAGACGCGCCTGTTAAAATTTTTACAGCCCAGGAAGCATCTTACCGTCCACTTAGATACTTCCTGGGCTGTCTGTATGCCTGTTTACAATTTATAAAAGCTTATTGACAATCCAGGCAATTATTTATATAATATAAGCACATCCTTTTTGTGGGGGCTAGAGATGTTCAAATTAGCAGAGGTTTGTTATGAATATCCGGGCGGCCGGCTGGCGCTGGATAAAGTCAGCTTGCAGGTGGCGCACGGCGAGTGGCTGGCGGTGCTGGGGGCCAATGGCAGCGGCAAAAGCACGCTGGCGCGGCATCTGAACGGACTGCTGCGGGCCAAATCCGGACAGGTTTGGGTTGGCGGCCGTTTGGTTGAAGAATATAGCAATACCCAGGAGTTGCACCGTCTGGTGGGTATCGTCTTCCAAAACCCCGACAACCAGATTGTGGGTAACAGCGTGGAAGAGGACGTGGCCTTTGGCCTGGAGAATTTAGGCGTGCCGCGGGCGGAAATGCGGCGGCGGATTGGCCAGGCGCTGGAGTTGGTGGGCCTGGCCGGTCGGGAAAAGGTTGACCCCGCCGCGCTTTCCGGCGGGCAAAAGCAGCGTTTGGCGATTGCCGGCGCGCTGGCTATGCAGCCGGCTGCGCTGCTGCTGGACGAGGCAACCTCAATGCTGGATCCGGTGGGCTGCGCCGAAGTGTTGCAGGTTCTGCAAGGCCTGCACGCGCAGGGACTGACGATTGTTATGATTACGCATAACATGAGCGAGGTTCTGGCGGCTGATCGTGCGCTGGTCATGGCTGGGGGCAGGCTACGTTTGGAGGCCTCGCCGCAGGAACTTTTTACCCATACCGAAGATTTGGCACGCTGGCATATTGAACTGCCGGCGGTAACCCAGCTGGGTAATCTACTAGGGGCGCCCGGCTGCTTGAGTTTGGAGCAGCTGCTGGATTGTTTGGATAAGGAGGCCGTTTGATGGCTCTGCGTTTGCAAAATGTTTGCTGCCGTTACGGCGGCGATGGGCCGGTGCAGGTTACGGCGGTGCAGGACATAAATCTGGAAATTCAGCAGGGCGAACTGGTGGGCCTGGCCGGACATACCGGCAGCGGCAAAAGCACGCTGGCCCAGTTGATCTGCGGGCTGATTGCCGCGGACGGCGGCGAAATTTGGCTGAACGATTTGTGCCTGACGGCCCGCAAAAAGCCCAAGGCCGCTTTGCTGGCGCAAAATGTGGGCATGGTTTTTCAGTATCCGGAGCACCAGCTGTTTGCTGAAACGGTGGAGCGCGAGCTGGCCTATGGGCCGGAAAATCTGGGCTGGCCGGCGGATAAAATTAAAGAGGCGATCAACGGACTGGCCGCGCGTCTGGGGCTGCCGGCGGACTTGCTGCAAAACAGCCCTTATCAGCTATCCGGCGGGGAAAAACGCAAGGTGGCGCTGGCCAGCGTGCTGATTATGCAGCCGCCGGTGTTGGTGCTGGACGAGCCTTTTGTGGGGCTGGACGCGGTGGCGCGCCAGGATTTTCTGCATTTTCTGTTGAACTGGCAGCGCGAGAATAACAGTACAATCATCTGCATTAGCCATGATATTGATTTGTTAGCCAGTTTTTGCCAGCGTTTGTTGGTTTTGCAGGGCGGGCGGCTGCGTTTGGACGCGCCGGCGCGCGAGGCTTTTCGGCAGGCCGAATTGCTGGAGGAGTGCGGCGTTCGCCTGCCCCTGGCTAGGGCGGCGGTTTTGGCCTGCCAGGCGCGGGGCTGGCATATTTCGCCGGAGGGGCTGGACGCCTTAACGCTGGCCGAGGCGGCGGCGGCTATTCGGGCCGCAAAGACCTCAAAGGCGGGTGATAACCTTGGGCGCTAAAAAAAACGGGATTCGCTTTGGCTCCTACTACCCGGTTGATTCCTTAGTTCACCGATTGGATCCTCGCGCTAAAATTCTGGCCATGCTGTTCTTTATGATCGGTATTTTTATGGTGAACAAATTTTGGGTATTCGCCTGCGCGTATCTGTTCGGCTTTGCCATGCTGGCGCTGGCCCGAATACCCGCCGGCAAGGCCCTGCGCAGTGTGCGCGGGCTGGTGGTGCTGTTGGTTTTTACCTCGGCTATCAATATGTTTTTTACTCCCGGCGAGCAGCTGCTTTGGGAATACGGGCCGCTGCATCTAACCATGGAGGGGCTGGAACGCAGCGGCCTGATGTTGTTGCGGTTGGTGGCGCTGGTGTCCTTTTCCGGTTTGTTGACCTTTACCACCACGCCGATTGAACTGGCCGACGCGCTGGAAAGCCTGCTGAAGCCGTTGCAGCGTTTTGGCGCGCCGGTGCATGAGTTCGCCATGATGATGACGATTGCCCTGCGCTTTATTCCCGTGCTGCTGGAGGAGGCCGACAAAATTGTTAAGGCGCAGCGTAGCCGGGGCGGCGATTTTAGCAGCGGCAGCCTGAAGAGGCGGCTGAACAGTATTATCGCGGTGATTGTGCCGCTGCTTTATAACGCCCTGAAGCGCGCCGACGATTTGGCGATTGCGATGGAGGCCAGGGCTTATACCGGCGGCGAGGGGCGCGTCAGCCTGCGCGAACTGGTCTGGCGTGGTTCGGACACGCTGGCACTGGCTGTGGTGCTGGTCTTTGTGGCCCTTTTGTTTGTCAGCCATTGGTTGGATTGAGGTATTTGATTTGGAATACAAACGGGGTGTTGTGGAAAATGAAAGTACAGAAGTTGGGATTGGCAGTTGTGCTGCTGGCGATAGCGGCGCTGGCGGGGTATTTTTGTTTGGGGCAGAAGACGCAGATAACAGTTGCCGACGTGCCGTCTGCTATCTATACGGTAGACGATATTAACGCGGCAGTTGATACGGCGATCGAATATTTTGATAGACATTTTGACGGTTGCACATTAAAGGAAATTGCCTACATTGGTGATGACGCGGCGGCGGCTTTTGCGGAATGGCAGCAGCAATATCAGGTTGACGAGGTGATTATTCTGGTTTCCAGTTTTGAGGTTGACGCATCCGGCGGCGACGGTTCTTTGGAGCCGAACAGCACTTATGAAAACTGGCAGTGGATTTTGGGGCGCAAAGACGGCGGACAGTGGGAACATCTTACCCATGGTTATTGTTAACAATCGCTTATGACAACGCCGGTTTTGTAATAATGAATGGTGAATTATGCAGATAAAATTGACAATCGCCTATGATGGCACTGATTTTGTCGGTTGGCAGCGCCAGAGCTTGCCGGGGGCGAATAACCGCAGTGTGCAGGGCGAGCTGGAGCGGGTTCTGCGCGGGTTGCTGCACCAGCCGGTGAGTGTGCAGGGGGCGGGCCGAACCGATTCCGGCGTGCATGCGGCGGGGCAGACGGCTAGCTTTGCTATACCGCAAAATAATGGTCGGCCTTTAATTCCGCCGGAGCGGCTGGCCTATGCCTTGAACAACCGCCTGCCGGGAGATGTGCGCGTTTTGCGGGCCGAGCCGGCAGCGGACGATTTCCACGCCCGCTTTTCGGCTAAGGGCAAGGAGTATCGTTATTTTTTTACGCTGGATAAGCAGCCCGGCGCTTTTGATTGCCGCTACGTCTGGTTCTGCCCTTATGCCCTGCCGCGGTTGGCGGAGATGGCGCAGGCGGCGGCGCTTTGGCTGGGCGAGCATAATTTTGCGGGTTATTCTGGGCGCAGCAGTGTTGTTACAACTTATGTGCGCCGTTTGCATTTGGTGGAGTTTGGCCGGGTGGAACCGGCGGCGGCCCCGGTGCATTTGCGCGGCCTGGCGGTGGATAATTTGTACTGTTTCCGGGTGGCGGGCAATGGCTTTATTTATAAGATGGTGCGCTTGCTGACCGGCGCGTTGGTGAAGTTTGGCCGGGGAAAGCTGGAGCCGGAGCAGCTGGCCGCTCAGCTGGCGGAACCGGCGGAGCAGCCTTTGGCCCCGGCGGCCCCGGCGCAGGGTTTGTATCTGTGGCGGATTGATTATTAAACCGCTTACGCTTAATAGTCTGTTAAAATTTATCTGAAAAAAAGTAAAAAACAGTAAAAAAATTCTTGACAAGCAGGGCAGAAAACGCTATAATTTTAAGGAGCGACACTTGCAGCCCCGTTGGTGTCAAAAAAAATCTAACAGCAGTTTTTGAGGAGGAATAATGTAATGCGTACTTTTATGGCAAAGGCGCAGGAGATTGAACGCAAATGGTTCGTTCTTGACGCTGCCAACAAGCCTTTGGGCCGCGTTGCTACCGAAGCAGCACGTTTGCTGAGAGGCAAGCATAAGCCGATTTTTACCCCTAATGTTGATACCGGCGACTTTGTAATTGTTATCAATGCTGACCAGGCTATTTTAACTGGCAATAAATTGAACCAGAAAATTATGTATAAACATTCCGGTTATCCGGGTGGATTGAAAGAGATCCCTTATAGCCGCCTGATGGCTGAGAAGCCGGAGCGCGCTATGGAGGCCGCGGTGCGCGGCATGCTCCCGAAGAACCGCCTGGGCCGCAAAATGATTAAGAAACTGAAAGTTTTTGCCGGCGCAGAGCATATCCATCAGGCCCAAAAGCCTGAGGTTTGGAATTTCTAAGAAAGGAGCGTGCAGATATAATGGCTGATAACAGATTTTATGGCACAGGCCGCAGAAAAAACGCGATTG
The DNA here is from genome assembly GCA_948907985.1 of uncultured Bacillota bacterium. Taxonomy (GTDB): domain Bacteria; phylum Bacillota; class Dehalobacteriia; order UBA4068; family UBA4997; genus Avidehalobacter. The sequence continues at coordinate 3,914 of CAQWMM010000019.1, read as the reverse complement.
CTCGTGTTTGGCTGGCTCCTGGCAATGGCAATATTACCGTAAATAAAAGGGGTTTGAGCGAATACTTTGGCAAGAAAACCCTGGAGATGATTGTGGAACAGCCTTTGGCTTTGACTTCTAACCTGGGCAAGTACGACGTTATCGCTACCGTTAAAGGCGGCGGCACCACCGGTCAGGCCGGCGCGGTGCGTCATGGCATTGCCAAGGCTTTGGTTGAGGCAGACGAGAACCTGCGCAAGGCTTTGAAAACAGCTGGTTTCCTGACTCGTGATCCGCGTATGAAGGAAAGAAGAAAATACGGCTTGAAGAAAGCCAGAAAAGCCAGCCAGTTCTCCAAACGTTAAAGTTTGGCTTAGAAAAGTTTATAATCCGCTATTTGTTTTTATACCACACCAAAATGCGCCGGGCTTTTGCCTGGCGCATTTTGGTATACAAATTTTCAGTGTAACAAAAAGCAAGGCCCAAAATGAGCCTTGCCTGATAAAATATTTTATTCGTTATGATAGACCAGCGCCTGGATTTTTTCCTGCGGCCAGATTGGAGAGGTAAAAAAGAATATTTCCTCCTTGCGCTTTTTGAAAATGCGGAATAGTTCCTGCGTGTTATCGTAAACATGGCAAATATCGCACAGTTTAATTAAAAGGGGCAGGTTGGCCATGGTTTTTTGGTAACGCGACATAATTTTGTCAACTGGCACATTATGGCCGCCCTCCTCTGCTCGTGAGTGTACGCGTAAAACATTCACGTTGGGATGGCGAGTGAACACAAAATAACCGCGCACGAAATAACCCTGCTCTTTGGCGCGGCGCAGCAAATCAAGGTTACGCTGGGTGGAGAGCACTGTTTCAAAGGTAAAATCTTGTTTGTGTGCCATAGCGTCTTCGCGCAAGGCCTCGGCCTGCCGGGCGGCGGTTAAGTCGTCGCAGTGGGTGCTGGCCTTGATTATATCAGCGTTGATATAAACACCTTTGGTTATGGCGTACTCATAAATAGTGCTTTTGCCGGAACCATTTGGCCCGGCGAAAATCACCACTTCAGGTTTTCTTTCTGTCGACTCTGGGGTTTGTTGTTTAGAAATTTGCATATTCTCTATGTCCGTCCGGATATTCCAAATAAGCGCGGTCAGTTTCCTCGTCATAGCGGGCAATAGGAACCCGTTTGATTTTTTTTGCTAAAATTGACATGCGAATAGCCATTTTAAAACGTCTTGTCATTTCCTCGTCGGTTACGCCGTCAATGGCGTCCAATTCCGGATCAAAGGGCGGTTGATATTTGTTGCCGTCATAAAACTTTAAATTCTCCACACTGTTTTTTTCCATTGCTATAACCTCCGCTGTCTATAACTCGTCATCTTTTCCCAACTTCTAAATATATTATATGAAATTTTGGTGAAAAAAACAAGTGCTTTTTGTGAAAAATAAATTTACAGGCTGATAACAGCGGCCTGGCCGCCTCGCTCGCCTTTAGTGAAACGGTGCGACCAGTACTTATCCGGCAGGCAGCAGGTACATTCCGGAGATATGGCAATGTTATCCGCCAAAAGGCCGGCTTGTTGCAGACGCCAGGCATTAATGGCCTTGAGATCTACCAGAAACTTGCCGGGTTCGGCCGAATCGGGCCGGATAAACTGCATCGCCTCTTCGCCAAAGGCTTGGCGCATAGCCTCGGGAACGTCGGCATGGGTGGAAAAGCAGCAGGGGCCGATACCCGGGCCGATAGCCGCCAGACAATTTTGTGGTTCAATCTGCCAAACTGACTGCAAACGGCGTACCGTTTTGGCGGCAATATCCGCTTGGGTACCGCGCCAGCCGGCGTGAATGGCGGCGACGGCCTCCCCGGGGACGCACAGCAAAATGGGTATGCAGTCGGCGGCGTAGGCAATCAGCGGCCGGCCGGGCTGGTTGGTGATCAGCGCGTCGCATTCATAGGGCGTGGGGCCGGCCAGGTGCAGGCCGGCGTCTGCCGGCTGGGCTATGCGGATAATGTCGCTGTGGATTTGGTGGGTGGAAACGGCGGCCTCTGGCTGATAGCCCACGGCCTGCGCCAGCCGCAGATGATTTTGGCGGACGTTGGCCGCCGAATCCTTTTTATGATCCAAATTCAGGCTGGCCTGCGCGCCCTGGCTGACGCCGCCCAAGCGGGTGGAAAAAGCGTGCCTCACGCCGTGAGCGTCTAACAGGGCGCTGGTCATAAAAACTACGCCGTCAATTTCATGACTGATGAAATTATTATTCTGCATAGGAAAACACTCCTTAGGCTAAAATTAAGATAGCAAAAAAATTCTTGCTAATAATATTCGTTGTTGATGTGGGTAAAATCCTGCCGTCAGCAGGATTTTGCCATAGGATATCGAATTATTATAAGATTAAGCAGTTGGATTGTGCCTAAATTGTGGCGCGGGTTTTATGCGCGCTATTCTATTAAACGAGGAAGGATTAATGGGATTTTTCAGACGATTCTTTTTTGATTTTGGCACCAGCATCGGCGTCGATTTGGGAACGGCCAGTATTTTAATTTATGTAAAAAATCGGGGTATTGTGCTTAACGAGCCTTCGGTGGTGGCCTTAAACGAACTGACTCATGAGGTTATCGCCATTGGCGCCGCCGCCAAGAAGATGCTGGGCCGTACGCCGGAGGGTATTGTGGCGGTGCGCCCTCTGCGCGAGGGCGTGATTGCCGATTATGAGGTTACCGAGCAGATGCTGCGCTATTTTTTGGAGCAGGCCTGCGGCCGTAACCGCATTTTGAAACCTCGGGTGATGGTTTGTATCCCGTCCGGCGTTACCGATGTGGAGGAGCGCGCCGTTAAACAGGCGGCGTTGGCCTCTGGCGCGCGTGAGGCCTATTTGATTGAGGAGCCGATGGCGGCGGCGATTGGCGCGGGCATGGATATTTACACGCCTAGCGGCAATCTGGTTTGCGATATTGGCGGTGGTACCACTGACGTGGCGGTGATCTCGTTGGGCGGGATTGTCAGCAAGACTTCGCTTAGGGTGGGCGGCGATAAATTTGACGACGCTATTGTCCGCTATATTCGCCGGGAGCATAATTTGTTGATTGGCGAATCCTGCGCGGAGGATATAAAAAAAAGCATTGGCACCGCCTATATCACCGAGAAAAACCGCAATAATTTTGTAACGGTGCGCGGTCGTGATTTGATGTCGGGTTTGCCGCAGAGCATTAAATTTTCGGCGGAGGAGTGCCGCGAAGCGATCAGTGAAACTTTGGATACGATTATTCTTGCCATTAAAAAAGTTTTAGAGGATACGCCGCCGGAACTGGCGGGGGATATTGTTGACCGGGGCATGGTGCTGACTGGCGGCGGTTCGATGGTGGACGGCCTGCCCAGACTGATTTCTGAATCTACCGGGCTGCACGTTTATTTGGCGGAGGACCCGGTGGCCTGCGTGGCTATTGGCACCGGCAAGTCGCTGGCGGTTATGGACCGCAGCCAGGAGGGCGGCAATATTTTGGCGCGTAAAGCATTGTAAAAGGGAGCTGATGAAATGAGGCTCGGAAATATCAGAATTTTATTCTGCCTGCTGCCGTTGCTGCTGCTTTTCTGCGGCGGGGCGGCGGCCGGCTCGGCTGATGATCCGCTGGTTACTAAAAGCTGGGTAGATCAGTATATCGCCAGCAAAACGGACCCCTTGCAGACGCGCCTGGAGCAGGCCGCCCAGCAACTGGCCAAGGTGCGTTCAATTAAACTGTGGATTGGCCGGGATTATCTGCTGTTGGGGGAAGAGAAAGTTACGCTGGATGCCGCGCCTTATCTGGGCAGCAGCGGGCGGACGATGGTTCCGCTAAGAGCTTTGGGCGATAGTATCGGCGCGCAGCTTGACTGGGACGGCGGCGCTAAACGGGTGGTTTATACCAAAAGCGGCCGGGAGGTTGTGTTGTGGCTGGGGCGGGCC
>CAQWMM010000018.1 GCA_948907985.1 uncultured Bacillota bacterium | reverse complement strand
ACTCCCTAATGGGCGTCGCTGACAGCTCTCCCAAGGGGAGAGCCAAGACTTGCCTCTCCCTTTGGGAGAGGTGGCTATTTTGAGCTTTTAACGAAAAAATAGACGGAGAGGGTGATTGAAGCAGCGTATTTTGTTTGATTATGCTTGAAAGCCTATGTTTAAAAAAATTTAGAGGATAACTGCACCCGGTTATCCTCTTTTAAAAGTATAAGAAAGAAGGTAAATTATGCCGGAGGAAAAAAACATAAACGAGCCAATGCCGGAGCCGCCGGAAAGCTTTTTGGAGGACGGATTGCCGCCGGGCTGTGAAGAATATCCGATGATTCCCCTGCGCGGCATGATGATTTTTCCCTACTCGGCGGTGCATTTAGACGTTGGCCGCGCTAAAAGTATTCAAGCCCTGGACGAGGCGATGCTTACCGGGCGGGAGATCTTCTTTACAATGCAAAAAGACGTGCAGTCGGACGAGCCGGATATGGACGATTTGTATGCGGTGGGCACTATCGCCAGCATTAAGCAGGTGCTTAAACTGCCCGGCGGCACGGTGCGCCTGTTGATTGCCGGGCAATGCCGCGCCAAGCTGGAATATTACAGCCAGCTGGAGCCTTACGCGGTGGCGGTGGTGCGCTTGCAGCCGGACGTGGCCTCCACCGTTAAAAAAGACCGTTTGCAGATTGAGGCCCTAAAGCGCCGTCTGCGCGAGGCCTTTATTGGCTTTGCGGCGCTGAACAAAAAATATCCGCCGGAGGCGGCCAACCATGTTAATAGTCTGGAAAACCCCGGCGAACTGGCGGATACGGTGGCCAGCTATCTGTTTTTGCCTCTGGAGGAGCGCCAAAAGCTGCTGGAAACCTTTGATATTATCGAGCGTATGGAGCTGCTTTTGGGCATTATCGCCAAAGAAACCGAAATTTTGGAGTTGGAGCGCAAAATCGGCAACCGGGTTCATAACCAGATTGATAAAAACCAAAAGGAATATTATCTGCGCGAGCAACTGCGCGCCATCAACCGCGAGCTGGGCGACGGCGAGGACCGCAGCGGCGAAATTGAGGAATATCGCCAGCGCATGGAGGGGCGCAACCTGCCGGATTATGTGGTGGAGCGGCTGGAAAAGGAATTTGGCCGCCTGCGCCATATGCCCAGCATGACGGCCGAGGCCAACGTGGTGGAAAACTATATTGACTGGGTGCTGGATATGCCCTGGGGCGAATATACGCAGGATAATCTGGATTTGGCCCAGGCCGAGCAGGTGCTCAACGACGACCACTACGGGCTGAAAAAGGTTAAAGAGCGCATTTTGGAGTTTTTGGCGGTGCGCCAGATGACCAACTCGCTGAAAGGGCCGATTTTGTGTCTGGTGGGGCCGCCCGGCGTGGGCAAAACCTCGCTGGCCGCCTCGATTGCCCGGGCGCTGGGGCGTAAATATGTGCGCCTGTCTTTGGGCGGCGTGCATGACGAAGCCGAAATTCGCGGCCATCGCCGTACCTATATCGGCTCGCAGCCGGGGCGGATTATGCAGTATTTGAAAAACGCCGGCAGCGCCAACCCGCTTTTTTTGCTGGATGAGATTGATAAAATGGCCAGCGACTTCCGGGGCGACCCGGCCAGCGCCATGCTGGAGGTTTTGGACCCCGCGCAGAACAACACTTTCAGCGACCACTATCTGGAAATGCCCTTTGATTTGTCGCAGGTGTTGTTTATCACCACCGCCAACGTGGAACAGGATATTCCGGAACCGCTGTGGGACCGAATGGAAATCGTCCGGTTAGACAGCTATACCGAAGATGAAAAAATGCAGATTGCCCTGCGCCACCTGCTGCCCCGGCAGCTGGCCGAGCATGGGCTGAAAAAACGCCAGCTGAAGTTATCAGAAAACGCCCTGCTGGCGATAATCCGCACCTATACCCGCGAGGCCGGGGTGCGCGGGCTGGAGCGTCAGTTGGCTAAAATCTGCCGCAAGGTGGTTAAGGGCATTGTCGGTGGCGAGTGGGACAAGCTTAGCGTCAGCAAGTGGAATTTGAAAGACTTGCTGGGCGAGCCGCCTTATCAGTATGATTTGATTGACAAGCAGGATCAGGTGGGCGTGGTGAACGGTCTGGCCTGGACTTCCGCCGGCGGCGATACCCTGACGGTGGAGGCGCAGCTTTTACCGGGCAAAGGCAACCTGCTGCTGACCGGTCAGCTGGGCGATGTGATGAAAGAAAGCGCCCAGGCCGGCTGGACTTACCTGCGCTCAATCGGCGAACAGTACGCCGTGCCGGACGACATCAGCAATCTGGACGTGCATATTCATGTGCCGGAGGGGGCGATTCCCAAGGACGGCCCCTCGGCGGGCGTTACCATGGCCTGCGCTCTGGCCTCGGCTTTCAGCGGCCGGCCGGTGCGCCGCGACGTCGCCATGACCGGCGAAATAACCCTGCGCGGGCGGGTGCTGCCGATTGGCGGGCTTAAAGAAAAATCTATCGCCGCCCTGCGCGCCGGGGTTAAGACGGTGATTATTCCCAAGGGCAACAAGCGGGATTTAGCTGAACTGCCCCAGGTGGTGCGTGATAATTTGAAATTTATCTGCGCGGAAACCTTGCAGGAGGTTTTGCAGATTGCCCTGCTGCCGGAGGATAAAAAGGCGGTGGCTAAAAAGCCGGAAAATAGTCAGTCCGAAAGTAATCAGCCAGTCAGCGCCCAGCCGGAAAACGAAACCGGAGCAGACGCATGAAGATTAAACAGGCTCAATATCTGCTGACGGCGGTGCGCGCCAACCAATATCCGGAACAGGTGCTGCCGGCGGTCAGTTTTTGCGGACGCTCTAACGTGGGCAAAAGCTCGCTGATCAACGCGCTGCTTAACCGGCGCAACCTGGCGCGTACCAGCGCCCAGCCCGGCAAAACCCGCACTATTAACTTCTTCGCGGTGGAGTCGTCCCTGGCTGACGAAACGCTGACTGATTGGTATTTGGTGGATCTGCCGGGCTATGGCTACGCCAAGGTTTCTAAACAGGAGCGGGACGCCTGGCGTTTGATGATTGACGAATATTTGCAGGGCTGGCCGGGGCCGAACCTGTTTTTGCAGCTGGTAGATATTCGCCACGAACCCAGCGCGCTGGATAAACAGATGTGGCAGTACTTACAGAGCTTTTGCCAGACGCGCCCCGGCGCGGAATGCCGCCTGGTGGCTACCAAGGCGGATAAAATCAGCAAGGGCGCCAGAGAGCGCCAGTTGGCGATGATTGCCAAAACCCTGGGCGCGCCGCGCAGCTTGCTTTTGCCCTTTTCGGTACCGGCGCATTTGGGGCGCGACGAACTTTTAAACTGGCTGGAGGATTTTCTGCGCCAAAACGCCTGAACATAGGGCCGAAAAAAGGAGAATGGCATGAAAGAAAGCTATAAGGCATTGATTATCGGTGATGTGGTTGGCGATTGCGGCCGTCGGGCTTTGGAAAATAGTCTGGCGGATTTGCAATGGGAGTATGGCGTTGATTTTACGGTGGTGAATGGCGAGAATATCAGCGGCGGCAAGGGCTTGAGCCGGCGCGGCTACAATTTTCTCTGCGATTTGGGCGTGGATGCGGTAACTCTGGGCAATCACATTTGGGGGCATAAGGATATTAGCCAGCTTTTGCTGCATGCCGAAAAGCTTTGCCGTCCGGCAAATTTGCCGCCGGCTGCTCCCGGCCGGGGCTGGCAGCTTTTGCCCTGCGGAGAACTGAAAATTGCCGTCGTCAACCTGCTGGGGCGGGTTTATATGAATATGCCGGCGCTGGATTGCCCTTTCCGCACAATGCAGGAGCTGCTGCCGGAAATTCAGGCCCAAACGCCGGTTATTCTGGTGGACTTTCACGCCGAAACTACTTCGGAAAAGCTGGCGCTGGCTAATTTTCTGGATGGTCGGGTTACGGCGGTTTGGGGTACGCATACCCATGTGCAGACTAACGACGCCCGCCTGCTGCCACGAGGCACCGCTTATCTTTCTGACGCCGGCATGACGGGCGCGCGCGATTCGGTTCTGGGTGTGGAAACCGAGGGCGTGGTGGCGCGCTATTTAAGCGGCCGGCCTACGCCTTTTGTGGTGGCCAAAGGCGCTGCGCAGGTTAACGGCCTGCTGTTGGAGTTTGCCGCCGACGGTCGGGCGCTCAATATTCAAACGGTTAAGCGAGAACTGCCTGGCAACTGAATAATTGGCTAAAATCTCCTAACTCTACGGTGCGTTTGTTGTTTTAGGCGTTTATTAATGCTATAATGCTTTTAAACGCGAAAAACACAAATGCAAAGGAGGAGATTTTATGCAATTTACAGCGTTTAACGGCAGCCCAGCCGGTCAAAACAGCGCCACCAATCGGATAATAAAGGCTTTTCTGACCGGTGCGGAGCGCGCCGGTGCGCAGTGCGCCGTTTATCAGTTGGCGGAATATCAAATTGGGCAGTGCCAGGGCTGCTTTGCCTGTTGGTTTAAAACGCCGGGGCGCTGCTGCCTGGCTGATGATATGCCGGAATTGTTGCAGGCTTATCAAGCCGCGGATGTGGTTTGTCTGGCCTCGCCGGTTTATTCGTGGAATATGACGGCGCTGCTTAAAAACTTTGTGGATCGGCTGGTACCGCTGAAAAGCCCGCTTATGCAGGAGCAGAACGGCAATTTTGATATGGCCGACGCCCAGCCGCGGCCACAGCGGTTTGTGGCGATTTCTAACTGTGGTTTCCCCGGCGAGAACAATTTCTCGATAATCAAGGCGGCCTTTTCCTGCTGCAATCCCTGTCTGGAAATTTACCGCAACTGCGGCCGGCTGCTTAAATCGGCTAATCCGGCGGTGCAGCCGGCTGTGGAAGAGTATCTGCGCTGGGTAGAGCAAGCCGGCTGGGAGTTGGCGGCGAACGGCGAGGTTGCGGCGGCAACAGTGGCCAAAATGGCGGCTCCGTTGATGAGCGTACCGGAGTATATTAGTTTTTTGGGTATGTAATGTCAATCAATTAGCTAAAATCCTTACTTAAATATTGCAAAAAGGAGCTGTATGTGCTAAAATAAAAAGCAAAGTATAGCTTTTTTTGCGTGATAGGAGGTTTGGCGATTAGTGTTAGGTTTAGCCAAAAGATGGCTGAATAGGCCGGGGCGGCGTTTATGCCGCCTGCTGGCTGTGGTTTTGTGCGGTTTGATAATGTTTGGCTTGCCGGGGCTGGCCTGGGCGGCGGATGACGAAGATGAGGGCGAGAGCCAGATCTATGCTCATTATGTCGCGGGGCAGCAGGGCGGCGCTAATAATAACGGCGGCAATAATACCAATAATAACGAAAACACCAATAATAATGGTAATAAAAAAAATGATGAGGAAAACAATTCGCTGACGGACAGCGCATATGAGCCGGTGCCGGGATATGTTCAGGAAAATGATGGGCTGACTGATACCGAACCGGAAAATACTGATCCCAAAAATAACCCGCCGGAAAATACTAACCCGGAAAATACCGAGCCGGAAAATAATCCGCCGCCTGTTGAGCCGGATGTTTATGCGGACTTTCCGGAGTTAGCGGACAGTCTGGAGGTTATGCTGTGGGACGAGGCTGGCCAGACTAATAAAAAAAGCCAGGTTATGCCGGTTAATCTGGCGGTTTCCGGCAGATACCTGCCCAGCGACGTACCGGCGATGGCCATATCCGGCCGAACATTGGTACCGGTGCGCTTAATCAGCGAGCAGCTTAGCGCCGCTGTGGACTGGAACCAGGCCGACAATACCGTAACAATCAGCCAGCGAGGCCAAACCATTGTGCTGACTATCGGCAGTTCCAGCGCGTTGGTGAACGGTCAGCCAACTTCTGTGCCGGATAACGTCAGCGTAACGTTGGTAACCTATGAAGGCGTGGCGCGAACTATGGTGCCGGTGCGCTTTGTGGTGGAAAATCTGAATGCCGCCGTGGATTATGACGCGGCGCGGCATATTGTAAATATCACACCGCCGTTAAATTATGATGATTATGAAGAGGAAGAGCCGCCGGTCGTTGAACCGGAGCCGGAGCCGATCCCGCCGCCGGGCCTTGATGAGAATGGCCGAATGTTGCGCCGGGTGGTGGTGGATCCCGGCCATGGCGGGACTGACCCCGGTACTAACGGCAGTGGTTTTGAGGAAAAAGATCTGAATTTGGCGGTGAGCCTTAAATTGCAGACGGCGCTGGAAAACGCCGGTTTCGCGGTAATCATGGCGCGCAGCGACGACAGTTATCTGGGGCTGTTGGAGCGGGCGGCGCTGACGGTGGAGGAAGACGCGCCGGTGTTTGTCAGTATCCATTGCAACTCGGCGGCCAATATTCCCTCGGCTAACGGCATTGAAACCTACGCCGGGCCGGACGATGCAGACGACGCGGAGTTGGCCGGTTTTATCCAAAAAGAACTTATCGCTGCCACCGGCGCAAAAGACCGGGGCGTTAAAACCTCGCCTTTGGTGGTGCTGACGCATAACGCCGCGCCGGCCTGCCTGGTGGAAATAGGTTTTATGAGCAACAGCGCCGAGTGCGTCAAAATTGCCGATCCAGCCTACCAGCAAAAGCTGGCGGACGCGGTGGCGGCAGGTATAGAAGCTTATTTCGCGGCTAAGGCCGAGCAATAATAAATATTATGGTAACTTAAAGGAGGAAAAACAATGAGCACTGAAAACAAAACGCAGGGGCCGCTTTCGCCGGAGCTTTTGCAAAAAATGGATGAATACTGGCGCGCTGCCAATTATCTTTCCGCAGCCCAGCTTTATCTGTATGACAATCCGCTCTTGAAAGAACCCCTGACGCTGGAACACATCAAGCCCAATGTGGTTGGCCACTGGGGCACTGTTCCTGGCCAGAACTTCATTTATCTGCACCTTAACCGTATTATCAATCAGTATGATTTGAATATGTTCTATGTCAGCGGCCCGGGGCACGGCGGCAACGCCATGGTGGCTAACACCTGGATGGAGGGTTCTTATACCGAAGTTTACCCGGATATTACCCAGGACGAGGCTGGTATGAAACGTTTGTTTAAGCAGTTTTCTTTCCCGGGCGGTATCTCCAGCCACGTTGCGCCGGAAACTCCCGGCTCTATTAACGAGGGCGGCGAGCTTGGTTATTCTCTGGCGCACTCTTTTGGCGCGGTTTTGGATAACCCCGATCTGATTGCCGCCTGCGTGGTGGGCGACGGCGAGGCGGAAACCGGCCCGCTGGCAACGGCCTGGAACGGCAACAAGCTGCTTAACCCAGCCACCGATGGTACGGTGCTGCCGATTTTGCACCTGAACGGCTATAAGATTGCCAATCCGACAATTTTCTCCCGCATCACCAACGAAGAACTGGAGGCTTTCTTTAAGGGTACCGGCTGGAAACCTTATTTTGTGGAGGGACACGAACCGGCTGATATGCACCAGAAGATGGCGGCGGCCATGGATGCGGTGGTGGCCGATATTAAAGCCATTAAGGACGCGGCGGCAGCCGGCGACACCAAACGCCCGGTTTGGCCGATGATTGTTATGCGTACTCCCAAAGGCTGGACTGGCCCCAAGGAAGTGGGCGGCAAGAAAATTGAGGGCACTTTCCGCGCCCACCAGGTGCCGATTGTGGTTAACAAGGAAAACCCCGGCAACGTGCCGGTTTTGGAAAAATGGCTGAAGAGTTATCATCCGGAAGAACTGTTTGACGCCGAGGGCCACCTGCGCGCTGATTTGAAAGAACTGGCGCCTAAGGGTGAACGGCGTATGGGTATGAATCCGGTTACTAACGGCGGCGTTATGCACGACCTGCGCCTGCCGGACTTCCGCGATTATGCGGTTAAATTTGATGTTCCCGGCAGTGTGATGGCGCAGGATATGCTGGTTTTAGGCAATTTTGTACGCGACGTGATTGTCGATAATGAGAACCGCCACAACTTCCGCGTCTTTGGCCCCGATGAAACCATGAGCAACCGTTTGAGCGCGGTTTTTGAGGTTACCAATCGCCAGTGGGCGGCTGATTTGCAGAACGATGAAGACGAGTTTTTGGCCCCGGAGGGGCGCATTATCGACAGCGTGCTTTCCGAGCATATGTGCCAGGGCATGCTGGAGGGTTATTTGTTGACAGGCCGGCATGGTTTCTTCAACAGCTATGAGGCCTTTATCCGCATTGTCGATTCCATGTTCAGCCAGCACGCCAAATGGCTGAAAGTTTGCCAGGATTTGCCCTGGCGGCACTCAATCGCTTCGCTGAACTACGTTCTTTCCTCGCACGTTTGGCAGCAGGACCACAACGGCTTTACGCATCAGGACCCGGGTTTCTTTGACCATGTGGCTAACAAAAAGGCGGATATTGTGCGTATGTATCTGCCGCCGGATGCTAATTGCCTGCTTTCCTGCTTTGACCACTGTATCCGCACCCGCGATTATGTAAACGTGCTGGTGGCCTCCAAGCATCCCCGCCCGCAATGGCTGACCATGGAACAGGCCGTTAAACACTGCACCCAGGGCGTGGGTATCTGGCAGTGGGCCAGCAACGACCAGTATGCGGAGCCGGATATTGTAATGGCCTGCTGCGGCGATACGCCTACGCTGGAAACTTTGGCGGCGGTATCTATTTTGCGCCACCATCTGCCGGAGTTGAAGATTCGCGTGGTTAACGTGGTTGACCTCTTTAAATTACAGCCGCAGGAAGAACACCCGCACGGCCTTTCCGACGCGGATTACGATTTGCTGTTCACCAAGGATAAGCCGATTTTGTTCGCTTATCATGGCTATCCCAGCCTGATCCGCGAGCTGACCTATAAGCGCCTTAACCGCAATCTGACCGTGCGCGGTTATCTGGAAGAGGGTACGATCACCACGCCGTTTGATATGCGCGTACAGAACGAACTGGATCGTTTCCATCTGGTGCAGACTGCCGTTACCCTGTTGCCGCAGCTGGGCAACCGGGGCGCGTATCTGATTCAGATGATGAAAGATAAGCTGGTTGAGCATAACCAGTATATCAGCGATTATGGCCAGGATTTGCCGGAAATTCGCGACTGGACCTGGGCCGAGAGTATGCAGGATCTTAAATAATTTGTTTGCTAATAGCCCTGTCAGTTTTTGGCAGGGCTATTTCTTTTTTCTGCCGCATATCCTTGCCGGAGAGGGTGATTTTATGCTGTTGATTGGGGTTAGTTGCGGTCTGGACTGGGCGGAGCAAAATTTTTATCTGCGCGAACCTTATGTTGCGGCGTTATCTGCGGTTGGCCTGGGCGCGGTGATTTTGCCGGCCCCGGCCCGGCCCGGGCCGGAAGTGGCCGGGCGGGCGGCGGCAATGGCCGGACGGTTGGACGGTTTGCTGCTTTCCGGCGGGGGCGATTTTCGGCCCCAGCTTTGGGGCGAGTACCCGCATTTTGCGCCGGGCCGGCAAAGCGAGCAGGAGCAGGCTATGGAGCAGGGCAAAAGCCGGGAGAACTGGGAGCTGGCGCTGCTGGTGGCTTTTCGGCGGGCGGGCAAACCGGTTTTGGGCATTTGCCGGGGTATGCAGCTGTTGAACATTGCTATGGGCGGCAGTTTGTGGCAGGATTTGGCCGAGAGGCCGGATAGCGGCTGCCACTGGCAAAACCAGCCGCCGGAGCAGCCGGTTCATAAGGCGCGGCTGTTGGGCTGGCTGGCCGAGTGTCTGGCCGGCCGGATGGCCGGTGCAGAACTGGCGGTCAACAGCTTTCATCATCAGGGGGTGCGGCGTCTGGGCCGGGGGTTAAGCCCGCTGGCGCTGGCGGACGACGGTCTGATTGAGGCGGTGGGCAGCCCGGCTGGCGGCCAGTTTCTGCTGGGCGTGCAATGGCACCCGGAGCGCTTGAGGGATTCGGCTAACTGCCGGCTTTGGCAGGTTTTTGCCGCGGTCTGTAAAAAAAATAGTAGAAATTTTACTAAGAAGGTGTTATAATATATTGAAAAAAATATTGTTTAAGATATGAGGACAAATAAAATTATGGAAGAAAAAATTTGGCGTTTGTGTACCTATTCCCCCGCCGAAACCTTTGAACTCGGTTATCTGTTGGGTAAGTTTGTGCCGCCCGGCTGCTGCCTGCTGCTCTCCGGCGAGCTTGGCGCCGGCAAAACCATGTTTGCCAAGGGGCTGGCCTTTGGGCTGGATGTGGAAGAGCATATTACCAGCCCTACCTTTACGGTGGTTAACCAGTATTCGAGCGGTAATCTGCCCTTTGTGCATATGGATCTGTATCGCCTGCAAAGCGAGGAAGAGGTTTGGGAGCGCGGGCTGGAGGAATATTTTGACGGCTCGTCGGTGGTGCTGCTGGAGTGGCCGGAGGTAATGCGCGGTCTGCTGCCGGCGGAGCGGCTGGAGATCAGTATTACCAAGCATTATCAGGAGGAACCGGCGGCGGAGAACGAGCTGGGCGAGTGGCGCGCCTGGGAACTGCGCCCGATTGGCGAGCAGGCCTGGCTGAAGGAGGCAATGAAGCATTGTGATAATCTTAGCAGTTGACGCCGCCGGCAAGGGGCTTTCGGTGGCGGTGGCCGACGCGGACGCGGTACGGATTTTGGCCAGCGCCGGGCTTAACGTGGGGCTGACGCACTCGCAGCGTTTGCTGCCCCTGCTGCAAAGCCTGTTAGCGGCGGCGGATCTTGATTTGCGCCAGGTGGACGCTTTGGCGGTGGTGAACGGCCCCGGTTCTTTTACCGGCCTGCGCATTGGCGTAGCGACGGCCAAGGGACTGGCCTGGGCGCTGCAAAAACCGCTGCTGGCGGTTTCTACTCTGGAGGCGGCGGCGTATAACGCTTTGTCCGGCGGCTGGCAGCCGGACACCCTGGCCTGCCCGGTGCTGGACGCCCGGCGCAACGAGGTTTATACGGCCCTTTATGCCGGCGGCGAAGCGGGGCGGCTTAGCCCGCGGGAGATTTGGCCGCCGGCGGCAATTTCACCGGCGGCGTTGGCGGACAAGCTTTTGGCCGAATTAGCGCCGGGGCAGCAGGTGGTGTTTGCCGGTGACGCGGCGGAGTTGATTTTTGCCGATATGCAGGCGGCCCTGGGCGGTCGGGCGCATTTAGCGCCGTCGGAACGCCGGTTTTTCCATGCCTGCGCCTGCGCGCTTTTGGCGGGCGAGCGGCGGGAACAGGCTAAACCGCCGGCCGAGGTGAGGGCCTTTTATCTGCGCGCCTCAGAGGCGGAGCGCAACCGTCTGGCCCGCCTAAAGGCGGATAAGGCTGCCGGGGACGTTCAATGATTGCCTTGCTGGAGTTAACCCCGGCCAATATTGAGCAATATCTGGCCCAACTGCTGGCGATTGAACAGGCGGCCTTTGCCGAGCCCTGGACGGCGGCGGATTATCGGGAGGAGGCCGCCCGGCCGATTGCCCATTTGCTGGCTTTGACGGAGGGCGGCAGTCTGTTGGGTTACGCCGGTTTTTGGCAGGTTTTGGACGAGGCGGATATTAATAATGTGGCGATTTTAAGCAGCCGGCGCGGCCAGGGTTTGGGGCGGCTGTTGATGCTGGGGCTTATTGAGCGGGCGCGGCTTTTGAGCTGCCGCCGGCTGACGCTGGAGGTTCGGCCCAGCAACGCGCCGGCGCTGGCGCTTTATTATGGCTGTGGTTTTGTGGAGTGTGGCCGCCGGCGGGGCTATTATCAGGATAATGGCGAGGACGCTCTGCTTTTGGAGCGAATTTTGGCGGACTAAGCTAATTATAAAATAAAGAAAGGCTTAAAATATGGTTAAGATTTTGGCGATTGAAAGCAGCTGTGATGAAACAGCTGCGGCGGTGGTGGCGGACGGCTATCAGCTGCTGGCGAACGTGATTGCCACCCAGATCCCCACGCACCAGCTATACGGCGGCGTGGTGCCGGAGATTGCCTCGCGGGAGCATTTGAACGCGGTGGTTCCGGTGGTGGAGCGCGCCCTTGACGAGGCCGGGTTATCCCTGGCCCAACTGGACGCGGTGGCGGTTACCCAGGGGCCGGGGCTGATCGGTTCTCTGCTGGTGGGGGTTTCCTATGCTAAAGCGCTGGCTTTGGCGGCGGGTTTGCCGCTGATTGCCGTACATCATTTGGCTGGGCATATGAGCGCGCCCTTTTTGGAGCATCCGGATTTGCAGTTCCCTTATCTGGCGCTGGTGGTTTCCGGCAGCCACAGCGGGGTGGCGGTAGCCGAGGCCCCGGGGCGATACCGTTTGTTGGGGCAAAGCCGCGATGATGCGGCGGGCGAGGCCTTTGATAAGATTGCCCGCTCGCTGGGCCTGCCCTATCCGGGCGGGCCGGCTATCCAGCAGGCGGCGGCGGCAGGGCAGCCGATTTATGAGTTCCCCTGCGCCTGGCTGGAGGGCAGTTTTGATTTCAGCTTTAGCGGCCTGAAATCGGCGGTGCTGAACTTTTTGAATAAGCGGCGGATGAAAGGCGAGCCGTTCCGGGTGGAAGATGTGGCGGCCTCGGCGCAGGAGGCGATTGTGAAAGTTCTGGCGGCTAAGGCGGTGCGGGCGGCGGACGAGCTGGGGCTGGATACCATCGTACTGGCCGGCGGCGTGGCGGCCAACCAGGCCCTGCGCAGCCGGGTTGAGCAGCTGGCCCCCGCCAAGCGGGTGGTGTATCCCTCGCCGGTCTTCTGCACGGATAACGCGGCGATGATTGGCGCGGCGGCGCTGCCAAAATTTGCGCGCGGCGAGTTTACCGGCCTGGATTTGAACGCCCAGGCCAATTTGCCTCTGTATTTTTAAGGAATAATTAAGGAGTGTTTTAATGGCTGATAATCAGAAAACGGAACTGCGCAAACAAGAATTGCGCCATGAGTATCTGGCGCGGCGCAGGGCCATGAGCCAGGCGGCAGCCGCGGAGGCCAGCAGCCGGATTTGCCGGAATTTAGAAGATTTTTTGGCGGAGCATTGGCGCGGCGGCGCAGTGTTCAGCTATTTGGCCTATGGCCAGGAGGTGGATTTGCGCAGCCTGCACCCGCAGCTTTGGCAGCGGGGCTGTTCTGTGGCCGTGCCGCGCACAATCGGCCTGCCGGAGGGGCTGATGCAGGCGCGCTATCTGCACGCGGACAGCCAACTGGAAAAATCCTCGCTGGGGGTTTGGGAACCGGCGGCCTCTGCCGAACTTTGCCCGCCGGAACAGATTGCGGCGGCGCTTATGCCGGGGGTGGCCTTTGATAAAACGGGCGGCCGGCTGGGGCATGGCGGCGGCTATTATGACCGCTTCGCCGCCCAACTGCCGGCGGCGGCCCTGCTGATTGGCGTGGGCTATGAATGGCAGATAGTGGCGTCGGTGCCGCAGGAGGACTGGGATAAACAGCTTGATTTTCTGGTTACGGAGGAAAAAGTTTATACATTTTAGGAGGCTAGGCTATGTTGATAAGACATAACAAGACGTTTAAGGCGCTGGGTTTGGTGCTGTTTTTGCTGCTGGCTCTGTTGGCGGCCGGCTGCGGCGAGGCCGGCGAAGATACCAGCCAGGAACGCCAGGCGGCTAATGATGAATACAGTTATACAATCCCTGCCGGTTGGGTGCAAAGCGACAAATACTCCAGCGAGGATAAGATTTTTTATGTGCAGGATGGCCACGAGGACGAAGAGCAGCCGGATAATATTTCGGTGGAGGTGAAGAGCAGCCGCTATGCCGCCGACGAGCATATGCAGTTTCGGGATGCGATTGTGGCCCAGCTGACGATGCAGCTAAGAAATGTTCCGGCGTTGTTGACTGGCGATGGGCGTTTTACGGACGAGGGCGCGGTGCTTTACGTCTTCACAATCACCGAGGAGCCGCCGGAGGGCGCGCCAGAGGATGCGGTTGGCGTGGTAACCAGGCAATACTATGTGATTGACGATAAGCAATACGCCCTGATCCATTTGACCAACTTCAGCGGCGCGGAGGAAGCGGACGCGGCGGCCGAGCGGCTGGCGACCAGCTTCTGCTTTATACACGAGAGTTAACTATATTAAACCCGGCTCCCCCAAAGGGGGAGCTGTCTATTTATGTTAATAAATAGACTGAGAGGGTTTCTGCTGATGTTTTTTATGTATATGAAAAAAAATTTGGCAAAAGCTATTGACAAATGAAATGTTTGGGCATATAATAATAGTCAGATAAGGTCAAAAGAGCAAAAAGTCAAAAGGACAAAATTAAAGCTTAAAATGTTAAGCAAAATTGGTAACAAGAGGTTGATAGATATGGCAACAACTTTGGCGGCGCAAATTGAAAGTTATATCAAGCGGCTGCTGGAGCTTTCGGCGGATAATAGCGTGGAATTAAGCCGGGCGGATCTGGCGGAGATGTTTATGTGCGTACCCAGCCAGATTAATTATGTTTTGAACACCCGGTTTAATACCGAGGCCGGTTATTTTATCGAAACCCGGCGCGGGGGCAGCGGTTATGTGCGGATTATCCAAACCCGGCTGAAAGACGGCGCGGGGCTGGTGCAGATTTTGGCGGCGGCGCGGGATAAGCCGTTCAGCCGGCAGGCGGCGGAAAGTCTGTTGGCGCGGCTGGCGGCGGAAGAGATTATCAGCGAGCGGGAATATGCGGTGCTGAAAGCGATGTTGGCCGGCGACGCTTTGAAGCTGGCCGGCGAGAACGAAGAGCTGCTGCGCGGGCGGCTGATACGTTTGCTTTTAATGAACTTGATTCGCGACGATTATGCAAAACCTCAATAGCGGCACATCTGCGGCGTTGTCAGCCCATTCAGATCGTCGGCGTATTACAATACGCCTGCCTCTCTTCATAGTCTGACGCCTTGCATCTGTACCACTCTTGAAATTTTGCAGACTAAATTGTGTAGGTGGTTTTGTATTTGTTTGTATAAGGGAGGAAACAAAATGCTTTGTACTAAATGCGGGAAACGCCCGGCCAGCGTGCATATGAAGCAGCGGCTTAACGGGCAGGAAATTGAGGAATATCTTTGCGAAGAATGCGCCGAAAGTCTTTGGAGTTTCGGCACGCTGGATTTGAACAAACTGTTTTCCAGCCACTTTGCGCCCCAGCGGGCGGCGGTCGTCTGCCCCAACTGCGGGATGAGCCTGGCCGACTTCAACAGCAGCGGCCGTTTGGGTTGCAGCCAATGTTATCAGGCTTTCAGCGCCCAGCTTATGCCGGTTATTAATAAATTCCACGGTGTGCGGCGGCATACCGGCAAGGTTAAGCTGGCCGCCGGCGGCGATTATGAAAGCCGGCTTTTGCAAAATCCGGAGCTGGCTAATAAAAACTATGAAAAGCTGGCCTTGCAGCGGCAGCTAAGCGAGTTGGTGGCTTTGGAGAAATTTGAGGAGGCCGCCGCAGTGCGCGATAAGATAATTGGGCTGGAGCAGGAGATCAACAGCGCGCTGGCCGCGGATAAACCGAACGGAAAGGGGGCGGCTGACAATGAGCAGAGCCGAAATTGAAAAAATTGTAACCCTGCCCCAGGTGGCCTGGGCGGAGCCTGGCGACCCCCGGCAGATTGTGTTAAGCAGCCGCCTGCGCCTGGCGCGAAATCTGACCGGACGGCCTTTTCCTAACCGGCTTAACGACGAACAGGCCGCCCAGTTGGCGAACGAGATTGCCGAAAAGCTGCAAAGCTGCGCGGCGGATTGTCAGTGGCGGCTGCTGCGGCTGGACGATTTGTTGCAGGCGGAAAAAGGCGTGCTGCTGGAAAAGCACCTGCTTAGCCGGGATATTTTGCAGCACACGCCGGGGCGTATGTTGGCGGTGAACGACGCGCAAAGTTTGGCGGTGATGATCAACGAGGAGGATCATTTGCGTATGCAGGTGATTTTGCCGGGGCTGAACCTGGCCGCCGGCTGGCAGCAGCTGACGCAGTTGGACGATAAACTGGCGCTGGGTTTGGATTTTGCCTATGACGATAAACTGGGCTTTTTAACCTCCTGCCCCTCTAATCTGGGCACGGGGCTTAGGGCCTCGGTGATGCTGCATTTGCCGGCCCTGCGCCTTACCAACAAGCTGGAAGGCATCTTCCGCCAGCTGCCCCAGGTGGGCCTGACGGTGCGCGGCGTTTATGGCGAGGGCAGCCAAAGCCAGAGCGGCCTTTATCAAATATCCAATCAGGTAACGCTGGGTTACAGCGAGGACGAAATTATCAGCCGCCTGCAACAGCTGGTGGAAGAAATTATTGCCCAAGAGCAGCAGGCCCGCGAGTGGCTGCGCCAAAATCGCCTGCTGTGGCTGCAAGACCGCATTGGCCGTGCCGTCGGCGTTTTGGCCAACGCCCGTCTGCTTTCCACCGACGAGGCAATGGAGCAAATATCTCTGCTGCGTTTGGGGCTGGCAATGGGCCTGTGCAGCGTCATTGGCTGGCGGGAGCTTAACCTGATGATGATTGGCGTGCAGACGCCGCTTTTGCAGGCTGCCGCCAGCAAGGAACTGAATCAGGTGGAGCGGGACGAAATGCGCGCCAACCTGACGCGCCAATTTTTAAGTGTATAAGGAGGAATCAACTATGAGTAGTTTGCATACAGAAAGAGCCAGGGAGGCCATCCTGCTGGCCTGCCGGATTGCCAGCCATTGCGGCGTGCAGGAGGTATCCACCATGCACCTGCTTTGGGGAATATTGAAACAGGAAAACAGCGTGGGGGCCCAGGTTATGAACCAGCTGGGCGTAACCCTCCCCGGGCTGGAGGCCGGCCTGGAGCGCGGCGCTGCCCAGCCGGTGGATAATCAGGACTTTGCGCCGGAAACTAAACAGGCGTTGGAGATGTCGCGCGCGACGGCGCAGCGGCTGGGGGTGCAGTATATCGGCACCGAGCATTTGCTGTTGGGCATTTTGCAGGGCAACAACAGCGCGGTCAGCTGGCTGAAAGAAAGCGGGCTGGAGGCCAACCGGGCGATTGACGCGGTGATGCGCGCCCTGGGCTATCAGCCGGTAGGCGTATCCGCAGGCCAGCCGGGGCAGCCGTCAGACGCGGCCGGCCTGGGCGCTAATATCGGCGGCGGTCAGATTGGCGGCGCTTTGGGCAAATACGGCCGTGATTTGACCGCTCTGGCCAGACAGGAAACGCTGGACCCGGTGATGGGGCGCGAAAAGGAAATTCAGCGGGTGGTGCAGATTTTATCCCGCCGCACCAAAAACAATCCGGTGTTGATCGGCGAGCCGGGCGTGGGCAAAACCGCTATTGCCGAGGGGCTGGCGCAGCGCATTGCCGCCGGCAGCGTGCCGCAGTCTTTGGCGGATAAGAGCGTGGTTTCGCTGGATATTTCCAGCCTGCTGGCCGGGGCCAAATATCGGGGCGAGTTTGAAGAACGCCTGCAAAAGGTGATGGAGGAAATCCGCAAGTCCGGCAAAATCATTTTGTTTATTGACGAACTGCACACGCTGATTGGCGCGGGCGGCGCGGAGGGCGCGATTGACGCGGCCAATATTCTGAAGCCGGCTTTGGCGCGGGGCGAATTGCAGTGCGTGGGCGCGACCACCATTGACGAGTACCGCAAGTATATTGAAAAGGACGCGGCTTTGGAGCGGCGTTTTCAGCCAGTGATGGTGGCCGAGCCGAGCGAGGAAGAGGCCATCGCTATTTTGGAGGGCCTGCGCGACCGCTACGAGGCGCATCACGGCGTGAAGATTACGCCCAAGGCGATTAAGGCGGCGGTTACCCTTTCTATGCGCTATCTGCCGGATCGTTTTTTGCCGGATAAAGCCATCGACCTGATTGACGAGGCGGCGGCCATGGTAAATCTGGCCAGCCAGACCGCGCCCCAGGATTTGCGCGATTTGGAGAAAAAACTGGAAAATATTCTGAAAGAAAAAGACGCGGCGGCCAACGCCCAGAATTTTGAAGAAGCGGCTCGCTGGCGCGACCAGGAAAAGGCCCTGCGCGTGGAACTGGAACAGCGCAAGCAAAATTGGGAAAAAGACAACACCCAGGCCAAAAACGAGGTGGACGTGGAAGAGATTGCCCAGGTGCTTTCCAACTGGAGCGGTATACCGGTGGCGCAGCTGCAAAAAACGGAGATGGAACAGCTTTTGCAGCTGGAAAGTCTGCTGCACCAGCGGGTAATCGGCCAGGACGAAGCCGTGGCGGAGGTGGCCAAGGCGGTGCGCCGCGGCCGCGCCGGCCTGAAAGATCCCAAACGGCCAATCGGTTCCTTTATCTTTCTGGGGCCGACGGGCGTTGGCAAAACCGAACTTTCCAAGGCGCTGGCCAATGCCCTGTTCGGTACTGACGAGGCGATGATTCGCCTGGATATGAGCGAGTATATGGAAAAACACACCGTCGCCCGGCTGATTGGCGCGCCTCCCGGCTATATCGGCCATGACGAGGGCGGCCAACTGACCGAGGCGGTGCGCCGCCGGCCATACAGCGTGATTTTGCTGGATGAGATTGAAAAGGCCCACCCGGACGTGTTCAATGTGTTGCTGCAGGTGCTGGACGACGGCCGTCTGACCGACAGCAAGGGGCGCACGGTGGACTTCCGCAATACTGTAATTATTATGACCTCTAACCTTGGCTCGGGCGAGATGCGCAGCAACAAGCTGGGCTTTGCCACCAGCGCCAACAGCAAGGCCAAGGCGGAATCGGAATATGAGCAGATGAAAACCCGGGCTATGGAGGCGGTGAAGAAAGCTTTTCGGCCGGAGTTTGTAAACCGCATTGACAACGTGCTGGTGTTCCGCAGCCTGCAACAGCCGGAGATTGAACGGATTGCCGCCCTGCTCTGCGCCAATTTGCAGCAGCGCCTAAAAGATCAGGAGTTGAATTTGCAGCTTGACCGCAGCGTGATTAAGCAGCTGGCCGAGGCCGGTTTTGATGCGGAATACGGCGCGCGGCCCCTGAAGAGGGCGGTGGTGCGCCTGTTGGAAGATCCTCTGAGCGAGAATCTGTTGGCGCAGAAGTTTGTTCCCGGCGACAGCATTTGGGCTTATTCCCGGGACGGCCAAATTCAGTTTGCCAAGGAAAAGTCGGACGAATGGGCCGGGCCGGTTGAGGAAGAACCGGCGGCAGCTGAACCTGACGCCGGGAAACCGGCAGAAAAACCGGAGCATAAGCCGGCAGAAAAATCCGAAGAAAAAAGCGAAGAAAAACCTGACGGCGGCCAAAACCGTCAGGCGGAGAATGATTGATGGGCGTTAAAAGCAAACAAGTTTTTGTCTGCCAGGAGTGCGGCGCGACCTTTGCCAAATGGCAGGGGCGCTGCACGGCCTGCGGCGAATGGAACACTGTTGTGGAGGAAGTTCAGACGACGGTCAGCGGGGCGGCGGCAGGTTTGGCGCGCGCCGGCCTGACTGCCGCCTCGCCGCAGCCTATTGGCCGGGTTTCCTTGCAGGAAACGGCGCGGCTGAATGTGGGCGGCAAGGATTTGGCGGAATTAAATCTGGTTTTGGGCGGCGGGCTGGTGCCAGGCTCTTTAACTTTGCTGGGCGGCGAGCCGGGCATTGGCAAAAGCACGATTTTGTTGCAGCTGGCCCTGGAGGTCAGCCGGCAGCATGGGCGGGTGCTCTATGTTTCCGGCGAGGAATCCGCGCCGCAGGTGCGCCTAAGGGCGGAGAGGCTGGGCGCGCTCTCTGACGAACTCTGGCTGCTGACCGAGAACAATTTGCAGGTTATTTTACAGCAGGCAGAAAGCCAGAACTGCCGCTTGTTGATTGTGGACTCTATCCAGACGGTTTTCCTGCCAGAGTTGGCCTCGGCCCCGGGCAGCGTGGCGCAGGTGCGCCAATGCGGCGCCGAGCTTTTAAAGCTGGCCAAAGAAAAGGGCGTGGCGGTGGTGTTGGTGGGGCACGTTACCAAGGACGGAACTCTGGCCGGCCCGCGCGTTTTGGAACATATGGTGGACACCGTGCTTTATTTTGAGGGCGACCGCCTGGCTAATCTGCGTCTGCTGCGCGCAATTAAAAACCGTTTTGGCTCTACCAACGAGCTGGGGGTTTTTGAGATGACGGGAAGCGGCCTGCATGCGCTGGACGATCCGGCGGCGGTGTTTTTAACCCACCGGGAACAGGCGGTTTCCGGCGCGGCGGTGGGCTGTGTGCAGCAGGGGGCGCGGCCGGTGCTGCTGGAAATTCAGGCGCTGACCAGCCCGACGGCTTTTGGCAACGCCCGGCGGCTGGCCTCTGGCTTTGATTATAATCGGATGCTGATTATTATTGCCGTTTTGGAGAAAAAAGTGGGGCTGAATCTGGGCAACCAGGACGTCTACGTTAACATAACCGGCGGCCTGCGGGTAGACGATCCGGCGGTGGACTTGGCGGTGGCGGCGGCTATTGCCTCGGCCTATCGCGACCGGCCGCTGCCGTCAGAATTGGTGGCTATGGGCGAAATCGGCCTGACCGGCGAACTGCGCCCGGTCAGCCAGCCGGAGCAGCGTTTTCGCGAGGCAGTGCGTCTGGGGTTTGGCAACGTGATCGCCGCCCCTCTGAAAAGCGGCGCGGCGGCGGCCAAAAAGCTGGATTTAAAATTGTATTCTGCCGCTAATTTGCAGATAGCCTTAAGTTTTATGGGGTTAATCTAAAAATTTGTTAGAAGCTAAAACAAGTCTGCCTAATGAGGGGCAGGCTTGTTTTTTTTATAGTTTTATGTTAGAATAATAAAAAAGCGTAACAAAGAGTGCATTTATTTTCAGCGGCTGCCCCTCATGGAAACACGAAACGAAAGTGGAGTGATGAGTGGGTGGAAAATCCCCAAAATCACTTACATAAGTGTGGAGGGGGGTGTTGTTATGGTTTGGATAAGTATTGCTGCCCTGGTTATGCAGGCTGTTCAGCTGGCAATTCAGGTAACAGAATTTTTGAAGAATAATAGCGCACAAAAATAGCCGCCTCTCGACCAAAAGATTGCGGCTATTTTTTTAGCTAAGCATGGAGGGGCAGACGCTGAAAGCGAATGCGCCCTTTTCATTTATTATTATAAATGGTTGTGTTTTTTTTGTCAAGAGATAAAAGGCAGACTTTTTATATTTTTAAGCCGAATTTTGATAAATCGGCTTGTTTTTTCCTGTAAATTAGGATATAATTAAATAAAATTGCCAACAGGGAGTGGATTTTTGATGCAGGGCATAATGATTCAGGGCTGTTCCAGCGACGCGGGCAAAAGCTATATCGCAACGGCGCTTTGCCGGATTTTGGCGGATATGGGCTATAAGGTGTCGCCTTTTAAGAGCCAGAATATGGCCAACAACTCCTACGTTACCTGGGACGGCGGCGAAATTGGCCGCGCCCAGGGCGTGCAGGCCGAGGCTGCCGGCGTGCGCCCGGAAACCTATATGAACCCGATCCTGTTGAAGCCGCGGCAGGAAAGCGGCTCGGAGGTGGTGTTGTTTGGGCGGGTTCTGCGCTCCATGCCAGGGCGGGAATATCACGCCAGCTTCACGCTGAACGAGGGTTTACAGGCATTGCGCAAGGGGCTGCAAATTATTGAGCAGCAATATAATATGATTGTAATTGAGGGCGCGGGCAGCCCGGCGGAGGTTAACCTGAACGCGCGGGAAATTGTCAATATGCGGGTGGCCCGCGAGGCCGACGTGCCGGTTCTGTTGGTGGTAGACATCAATCGGGGCGGTTCTTTTGCCTCGATTGTGGGCACGCTGGAATTGCTGGGTGAAGACCGCCGGCGGGTTAAGGGGCTGATCTTTAATCAGTTTCGGGGGGATCTGGCGCTGTTTGAAGACGGCGTACGCTGGATTGAGGAATACACCGGCGTTAAGGTGGTGGGGGTTATGCCTTATCTGGACGACGTTAATATTGAGGGCGAGGACTCGCTAAGCATTAACTTTCAGCATATTTCAGCCGCGCCGGCCGGCCAGGCGGTGGAGCTGGGCATTGTCCGCCTGCCCTATATTTCCAACCATACGGATATGGAAATCTTCCAGTATGAGCCGGATGTTAACGTGCGCTTTGTGGACGAAAATCAATCGCTGGCCGGCTTTGACGCAATTATTCTTCCCGGCACCAAAAGCACCATTGCCGACCTGCGGCATTTGGAGCAAAACGGCCTGGCCGATAGACTGCGGGCTTATCCGGGCTATATTTTTGGCATTTGCGGTGGTTATCAAATTATGGGGCGGGAACTGATTGACGAGGACGGGGTGGATTTCGCGCCGGGCAGCCGTCAGCAGGGGCTGGGTTTGCTGCCGGTGATTACCAGCTTTCAGTCGGAAAAGGCTGTTTGCCAGCAGCAGGCCAAAGGCTGTCACCCGCTGCTGGCCGGTTTGACGGCCAGCGGTTATGAAATTCATCTGGGCGGTTCGCTGATTGCCGGCGAGGATTTGGGCGAGGCGGTGCAGCCGATGTGGGAGTTGGCCGACGGCCGGCTGGATGGCGCGGCTACCGCGGACTTGCGCCGGGCGGGCAGTTATCTGCACAATGTGTTTCACAACGATAACTTCCGCACGCTTTGGCTGAACGAGATTCGTCGCGCCAAGGGGCTGGCGGCGCGCCCGCAGGTGGACACGCAGGCCCAGAAGAACGCCCAGTATGCCCGGCTGGCAGATTACGCCCGGCAGTATCTGGATATTGATTATATCATGTCGATAATAAAAAAAGAAGTGTAAATTATGGCCATTTATTTGAGTTTGCTTTTGGATTATCTTTTGGGCGATCCCAAGTTTTTGCCGCACCCGGTGGTGCTGGTGGGTAAACTGATAGCGTTTTATGAAAAGCTGCTTTATCCGGCCGAGCGCGACAGGCGTTTTCGGCGGGGGGCCCTGTTGGCGGCGCTGGTTTTGCTGACGGTGGGGCTGGTTTTGGCCGCCCTGCTCTGGATGGTCGCCAGGTGGCCGCTGGCGCAGTTCGCGCTGGGCGTATACCTGCTTTACGCCGCGCTGGCCTGGCGTTCGCTGCAAGTGGAGCCGGGTTATGTGGCGGCTGCCCTGCGCGCCGGCAACCTGCCCCGGGCGCGGAAAATGCTGTCTTATGTGGTGGGGCGGGATACCGAAAACCTGAACGGCCAGCAGATCATCAAGGCCGTTCTGGAAACCATCGCCGAGAATACCATTGACGGCGTTTTGGCGCCGCTGTTTTATATGTGTCTGGGCTATTTTGGCTTTGGTTTGCCGGGCGCGGTTATCTGTGCCTGGCTGTATAAAGCAATCAACACTATGGATTCGATGATTGGCTATAAGAATGACCGCTACCAGGAGTTTGGAACTTTTGCGGCGCGTCTGGATGACGTGGCCAATTTGCTGCCGGCGCGCCTGGGGGCTATGCTGATGCTGCTGGCCGGGGCCATGCTGGGCTATGACGCGGCTGGCGGCTGGCGCGTGTGGCTGCGCGACCGCTATGCCCATAAAAGCCCCAACAGCGCGCAGTCGGAAAGCGTTTTGGCGGGGCTGTTGGGTTTGCGTCTGGGCGGGCCGGCCTATTACTTCGGCAAGCTGGTGGTTAAGCCTACCATTGGCGACGAACGCCGCGCGCCGCAGTTGGCGGATTATGGCCGCGCCTGCCGGGTGCTTAACTGGAGCGTGATTTTAAGCACGGTGATTTTTACTTTTTTCTTCCTATATAGATATATTATTTGAACTAACGATAAAAGACAGACTAAAATCTGACTATAAAGAAAGGCGAGGTTTTGGAGGCATGACAGAAATTACGATTATTGAGCCGCAGCTTATTGAGGGGCGCAGTTTTGAGATTATCAGCGAGATTTTGGGCGAGCGTTTGCAGCAAATTCCGGTTGAGCAGCAGGGCATTGTCAAGCGGGTTATCCATACCAGCGCGGATTTTGATTATGCGGATAATCTGCTTTTCTCGCCGGGGGTGGTTGAGTCGGCGCTGGCGGCGCTGCACGGCGGCTGCACGGTGGTTACGGATACGCGCATGGCTTATGCCGGCATTAACCAGCGCAATTTAGGCCGTCTGGGCGCGGCCAAGGCCTGCTATATTGACGCGCCGGAGGTGGCGGAACAGGCCAAAGCCCAGGGCATTACCCGCGCGGCGGTGGCCATGCAGCAAGCGGCCGCCCAGCCGGAAAATCGGATTTTTGCGGTGGGCAACGCGCCGACGGCTCTGTTGGCGCTGCGCGAGCTGATTATGGCCGATAAACTGCACCCCGCGCTGGTGGTGGGCGTGCCGGTGGGTTTTGTTAACGTGGTAGAGGCTAAAGAACTTTTCTGGCAGCTGGCGCAGGAAAAGCAGATCCCCTGCATTATCGCCCGTGGGCGCAAGGGGGGCAGCAACGTTGCCGCGGCAATTATCAACGCCCTGATGCTGGCCGCCCTGGCTAACGAGGGGGCGCAATGATTACCCCGCCGGTTGACGTTGGTTATATTGACGTGGGCGGCAAACGTCTGCGCCGGGGTTACACCACCGGTACCTGCGCGGCGGCGGCGGCAGCGGCGGCGGCTTATATGGCGCTGCATGCCTGCACGCTTGAGCAGGTTTTGGTGCAGCTGCCCGGCGGCGGGCGGGCCGATGAGCCGCGGGAGTTAACGCTGCCGCTGGCGGCGGCGCGGCTGACCGCGCAGGGGGCGCAGGCTGCTGTTGAGAAAGACGGCGGCGACGACCCGGATATTACTACCGGCCTGCAAATTTGGGCGGAGGCGCGCCTGAACGACAGCGGCGAAATTACACTGCAAGGCGGGGCGGGGGTTGGCCGGGTAACCTTGCCGGGGCTGAAGATCCCGGTGGGCGAGGCCGCGATTAACCCCACCCCGCGGGCGATGATTGCCGCTAACGTGCGGGCGGTGCTGCCGGCTGGCCGGGGGGCGGAAATTGTCATCTCCATACCCGGCGGCGAGGAGGTGGCGCGGCGCACCTTTAACCCCCGGCTGGGTATTGAGGGCGGGCTGTCCATTTTGGGCAGTACCGGCATTGTCAATCCAATGTCGGAGGACGCGCTGAAAGAAAGCCTGCGCCTGGAGTTGCGGGTGTTGGCCGCTAAAGGTTTTCGGCAGGCGATTTTCGCCTTTGGCAATTATGGTTTGCAATTTTTACGCGAGCGGCGGATTGACGAGGCGCAGGTTATCAAAATCAGCAATTATCTGGGCTTTATGCTGGACGAGGCGCGGCAGCTGGGTTTTCGGCGGCTGATCGTCAGCGGCCACATCGGCAAGCTGGTTAAGGTCAGCGCCGGTATCTTTAACACCCACAGCCGCAACGCTGACGCCCGGCTGGAGATTATCACTGCCTATGCCGCGCTGGCCGGGGCGCAGCCTGAGCTTTTGCCGCTGCTTTATCAGTGCCGGACGACCTCGGCGGCCGTGGAGTTGTTGGAGGGCGCGGGGGCGGATTTGGCGGCGGCGGTTTATCGGCGCATTGTTGAAAACGCGGCCCGGCGCGCCGGGCTTTATACTTATGGCGAGATTGAGGTGGCGGCGATTTTGTTTGGCGAACAGAACCGCCTGCTGGCGACGTCGGCGAGAGCCGCCGAATTTTTGAAGGAGCTGAAGACTAATGACTGAAAACACACCGTATATAATCGGCGTCGGCCCCGGGCAGACTGATTTTGTTTATCCGCTGGCGGCGCGGCTGATTGAGCAGGCCGAGGTTTTAATCGGCGGGCGGCGCAACCTGGCGGAACTGGCCCGGCCCGGGCAGCAAACCATGGTGATTGACCGCGGCCTGGCCGAGGTGGCGGCATATATTGGCCAAAACTGGCAACCCCGCCGTCTGGTGGTGTTGGCCAGCGGCGATACCAGCCTGTTCAGCGTGCGGGCCTATCTGCAAAAACGCCTGCCGCAGGTGCCTTTTGCGGTGCTGCCGGGGATTAGCTCTCTGCAATATTTGCTGGCGAAGCGGGGGCTGAATTTGAATGAGCTGAAGATTATCACCCTGCACGGCAGCAACTCGGCTAACCTGCTGAATACGGTGATGCGGGAGAAAAACGTGGCGATTTTTACTGGCGGCGAAAACTCCCCGCAGGCGATTGCCGGACGGCTGGCGGCGCTCTCTTTTGCCGATTTGCGGCTGACGGTGGGCGAGAACCTTTCCTATCCGGACGAGCGGGTGATCAGCGGTACGCCGCAGGAGATTGCCCGCCGGCAATTCGCGGATTTGAGCCTGATGTTGGTGGAAAACGCCGCGCCGGACAGCCGGCCCTGGCCCTATCTGCCCGCCGGCCTGCCGGACGAATTGTTTAGCCGCAGTTTGGGTGAAAAGCCGGTGCCGATGACCAAAAGCGAGGTGCGGGCGATTATAAGCAGCAAACTGCGTTTGCAGCCAACCTCTCGTCTGCTGGAGATTGGGGCGGGCACCGGTTCGGTTACGATTGAGGCGGCGCTGGCGGCTTACGAGGGGCATGTTTGGGCGCTGGAGAAGAACCCGGAGGCTCTGGCCGTCTGCCGCGCTAACATTGCCAAATTTGGTCTGGATAATATTGACCTGCTGGCGGGGGCCGCGCCGGAGGCGATCCCGGACGTTCAGTTTAACCGCGTGTTTATCGGCGGCAGCGGCGGCAGTATGGCGGCGATTATTGCCAGGGCGCTGGAACATAGCGCCGGCAGTCTGCGTCTGGTTATTTCGGCAATCACGGTAGAGTCCGTCGGCGAGGCCCTGGCGGCTTTGCAGGAACAGGGCTGCTGCAATATCGAGGTGGTGCAGGCGGCGGTGGCGCGCAGCAAACCGGCGGGTGAAAAACATCTGATGCTGGGGCTGAACCCGATCACCATCATTTCCGCTGATTATTTAAGATATTGACAATGGCGAAGAGATCGTTTTTATTTAAGTATTTATTATCATAGAAGAGATTTGTAAAATGGTTTGTCAAGATTATTTAAGATATTGACAATGACGAAGAGATTGTCCCTATTTGAGTATGTATAATAAAAGAGATGTGTAAAATAATTTGTCAAGATTATAAAAAAATAGCGATTGTGGCGCTGACGGCGGGGGGCTGCCGTACGGCCCTGCGGCTGGGCGGCCTGCTGCCGGAGGCGGACGTTTATTTGAAAGCGGGCGCGCTGAATGAGCTTGATATTGCTGCCGGGCAGGTTTTCAGCGAGCCGCTGGCGCGCCTGATAGAGCGGATTTACGGTCAATATCAGGGTTTTGTGATGATTATGGCGGCGGGGATTGTCTTTCGCACCTTTGCGCCTTATGCGGTGCATAAAAGCCAGGACCCGGCGGTGGTGGTGATGGACGAGCGGGCGCGTTTCGCTGTTAGCCTGCTTTCCGGCCATCTGGGCGGGGCCAACCGGCTGGCGCGGCGCATTGCCGCTCTTTGGGGCGAGCCTTGCCAGGCGGTGATTACGACGGCCACCGACGTTACGGCGAAACCGGCCTTTGATTTGCTGGCCCAGGCCAACGGCTGCCTGATTTTGAACCTGCCGGAACTGAAATATATCAGCGGGACGCTGGTAAACGGCGGCCGGGTGGCGCTGCAAAGCAGTTTGCCGCTGGCGGGGGCCGTGCCGCCGGAGATTGCGCTGTATAGCGGCGAGGGTGATTTGCCCTGCCCGGAAATGGTGCTGATCAGTCCCTATCACGATTGGTCGGCCTGCGTGCCGGGGGCGCGCCATATTCTGCGCCTGCTGCCGCGCAATCTGGTTTTGGGCGCGGGCTGCAAACGCGGCGTATCGCCGGAACTTATGCAGGCGGCGCTGGCGGATTTTCTGGCCCGAAACTGGCTGGACGCCCGTTCGCTTTCGGCGCTGGCCTCGGTGGATTTGAAGAAAGACGAACCGGCCCTGCTGGCGCTGGCGGCGTGGCTTAACCTGCCCCTGCAAACCTATCCGGCGGCAGAACTGCGCCCGCTGGCGGAAAATCTGGCGGCAGGGGAGCAGTCGGAATTTGTGCGCCAGACCGTCGGCACGCCCAGTGTGGCGCAGGCGGCGGCGCTGGCGGCGGCGGGCGAGGGCGGCCGCACGCTGATTGGCAAAACCAAATATCCCGGGATTACTTTCAGCGTGGCTGAACGGCCCCAGACCTTTGATTTTGACTTAACTTGTTGACATAATATAAGGAGATTATAAAATGCAAAAATTTTATGTAGTGGGCATTGGTCCCGGCAGTTTTGAACAGCTGACTCCCCAGGCCATGGCGGCGCTGCTGGCTGCCGATGTGATCGCCGGTTATGGCGCTTATATCAAACTGGTGCAGCCGCTGTTTCCTAAAAAAGAGTATTTGCAAACCGGCATGACCGGCGAGGTTAAGCGCTGCCAGCTGGCGCTGGAACAGGCTAAAGCCGGGCGCACGGTGGCGATGATCAGCAGCGGCGACGCCGGGGTATACGGTATGGCCGGGCTGGTGATGCAGCTGGCGGCGGAGATCTGCCCGGAGGTGGAGGTTGTGGCGGTGCCGGGGATTACGGCGGCTTCTTCCGGGGCGGCGCTGCTGGGCGCGCCGCTGATGCACGATTTTGCGGTGGTAAGTCTGTCTGACCGGCTGACCCCCTGGGAAAAAATTGCCCGGCGCTTGCAGGCGGCGGCGGCGGCCGATTTTTGTCTGGTGCTTTATAATCCGCGCAGCCATGGCCGGCCGGATTTACTGCGCCAGGCCTGCGAAATTATCAGCGAGGCTAAGCAGGGCGAGGCGGCCCAAGTTGGTCAAACCCCGGTGGGTATTGTCAAAAACATTGGCCGCGAAGGCGAGCAGACGATTGTTACCACGCTGGCGGATTTGGATTATGAGCTGGTGGATATGTTTTCCACCGTCTTTATCGGCAACAGCCAAACCTTTATTCAACAGACGATTGGCGGGCCGCGCATTGTAACCCCGCGGGGCTATTTGCCGGCCGACCGGGGAGAGCAGGCATGACGCGGCTTTTGGTGGTGGCCGGGACGGCGGATGCGGTGGATTTTATTGCCGGTCAGCCGCAGGATACGGAAATTCTGGCAACGACTTTCAGCCAGTTGGGGGCGGATTGTATCGCGCCGCGGCCCGGGCTGCGGCTGTTGGCCGGCGCGCTGGAGAGCGAGGGCTTCGCCCGGCTTTTGCGGGAGGAACAGCCGGATTTTCTGGTGGATTTGAGCCATCCCTTTGCGGTGGAGGTTAGCCGCAACGCCAAAACGGCGGCGGCAGTCTGCCGGGTGCCCTATCTGCGCTTTGAGCGGCAGCGGGCGGACGAGGCCGATTGGCCCGCCGGGCTGGATTGTCGGCATTTTGCGGATTTTGCGGCGGCGGCGGCGGCCTGCCGGCAGCTAGACGGCCATATCCTGCTGACGATTGGCAGCAAAAATCTGGCCTTTTTCCGGGAACTGCCGGATTTTCGGCAGCGGTTCTATGTGCGGGTGCTGGCCGAGAGCCGTATTTTACAGGAGCTAGAGGCCATGCAGATTGATCCCGGGCATATTTTTGCCATGAAAGGCGTGGCCAGCGCCGAGCTGAACATCGCCCTGTGCCGGCAGTGTCAGGCGGCGGCGCTGGTTTCCAAAGACAGCGGCCCGGCGGGCGGCCTGCTGGAGAAAATGCAGGCGGCGGCGGCGCTGCAAATCCCCCTGCTGTTGGTGGACAGACCGCCAAGCCAAACGCCGGCCAAGACGGTGGGGGCCGGCCAGACTTTTGAGAGTTTGGCCGAACTTAATCGGGCCATTTACGGCGAGGGCGGCAATAAGGAGGTATAATATGGCGAAATCGGCGTTTGTTTTGGCGGCCGCCGGCAGCGGCAGCGGCAAAACCACTTTTGCTATCGGGCTGATGGCGGCGCTGCGCCGGCTGGGCCAAAAGGTACAGCCGTTCAAGGTGGGGCCGGATTATATCGATCCAATGTATCATCGGGCGGCCTGCGGGGTGGCCAGCCGCAATCTGGACGCTTTTATGCTGCCGCCCCAAACTTTGCAATATCTCTATGCCCGGGCGGCGGCCGGGGCGGACGTGGCGGTGGTGGAGGGCGTGATGGGGCTTTACGACGGCCTGCGCTCGTACAGTCTGGAGGCCAGTTCCGCGCATATCAGCCAGCTGTTGGGCGCGCCGGTGATTTTGCTGGTTAACGCCCGCGGTATGTCGCTTTCATTGGCGGCGCTGATTAATGGCTTTCGGGATTTTGCGCGGCAAAAGGGGGCGGAGCCGCTCAATTTGGCCGGGGTGCTGCTGAACAATATCAAAAGCGAGATGAGTTTTCAATATGCCCGGGAAATTATTGAGCGCGAGTGCGGCGTGCCGGTTTTCGGCTGGCTGCCTAATTTGCCGGAGGTTGCTTTGTCGGAGCGGCATTTGGGGCTTTATTGCAGCGGCGAGGTGGCCGGTTTGCAGCAAAAAATTGCCCTGCTGGCCGATACCCTGCTGACTAACTGCGATTTGCCCCGGCTGTTGGCCGCCTGCGAGTGCCCGCCCTGTGAGGCGGAGCCGCCCAAACTGCCGGCGGCGCTGGCCGAGCCGGTGGCCATTGGCCTGGCGCAGGACGCGGCTTTTAATTTCTATTATCAGGATAGTTTAGAGCTGTTGGAGCAGCTGGGCGCCAGGCTGATTCCGTTCAGTCCCCTGCGGGACGAGCGTCTGCCGGCGGATTTGGCCGGGCTGATTTTGGGCGGCGGCTATCCGGAGCTGCATTTGGCGGAGCTTGCCGCCAACCAAAGTCTGCTGGCGGATTTGCGCCAAAGCCTGCAAGCCGGCCTGCCCTGCTATGCCGAGTGCGGCGGTTTTATCTATCTGGGGCGCAGTATGACCATGCAGGGCCAAACGCACCGGCTGGCCGGCGTTTTCCCCTTTGATTTTGCCATGACCGACCGCTTGCAGCATTTCGGTTATCTGGAGGCCGCCGTCCGGCCGGGCACGCCGTTAACCTACGGCGAGGAACAGCCTTTGCGGATTCGCGGGCACGAGTTCCATTATACCCAGCGCGTGGGGGCGGCGGATGAAAGCGGGGCCTGTTATCAGGTGCAGAAACCCGCCCCCGCCCGGCGCGGCTGGCAGGAGGGCTGGCAGGTGCGCAACACTCTGGGCGCTTATCCTCACTTTAATTTTTGGGCAAATCCCCAGTGCGCCAGAAACTTTTTGCAGTTGGCGGCTGATTATCATAATAAATAAAGGAAGTTTTTGCTGTGCAAGTTAATGTTTTGGGCATAGACCATAACTGCGCCGCCGCTGTGCGCGAAAAGGCCGCTTTCACCGAAACCCATATTCTGGAATTTTCTTCCATTATTATGGGATTGGGCGCGGCCGAGGTGGTAATTCTCTCCACCTGCAACCGCAGCGAGGTTTATTATTTGCTGCCGCAGGAGGATCGGAGCGTCAACCGCCATATCCGCGAGGCCTATCTGAGTTATTTCAGCCAGGCCCCCCGCGAGTTGGCGCAGTCCGTACATCAGCTAAGCGGTCAGGCGGCCCTGCGCCATATTTTCCGGGTGGCGGCGGGGCTGGAATCGGCGATTGTCGGCGAGGACGAAATTCTGCGCCAGCTTAAGCGCGCCTATGAGTTCGCTCACCGCTTTCATAATACCGACAAAATTTTTAACCACCTGTTTCAAGAGGCTATCAAGTGCGCCAAAGAGGTTAAAAGCAGTTTGAAAATTTCGGAGATTCCCCTCTCTCCCGGCTATATCGGCCTGAAATATCTGGAAGAATGTTGCGGGGGCGCGGCGGGGCTGGCCGGCAAAAACCTGTTGATTATCGGCTTTGGTGAAATCGGCCAGCTGTTTTTCCGCTATGCGCGCGAGCTGCCGTTGGCTGGGATCTGGCTTTGCAGCCGCAGCAGCGAGGCCCCTCTGGCCGCTTGCGCCGGTGAGCCGCGCGCCAGATATTTGCCCTCCGGTCAGGCCCGGGCGGCGCTGCCGGAGGCTGATTTGGTGATTTGCGCCACCAACAGCCCGCATTTAATCCTGCGCCGCGAGGATATGCCGCCGCGCGAGAAACCGCTCTATCTGCTGGATATGGCGATTCCCCGCGATGTGGACGAGGCGATCGGTGAACTTAATAACTATCAGGTGGCTAATATTGACGTTTTGAAAGAACTGGCCCAGCGCAACGCGGCCAGCCGGCGCAGTCTGACGGTGCAGGCCGAGACGGTGATTGACCGTTATCTGGCGGCGTTTGCGGACTGGCTGGCGCGCTCTGAACAGGATTTGGTGATTAAATCCCTAAACCAGACGGTGGATGAAATCGCCGAGGAGCATTTGAAATATCTTTTCCAGAAGATTGAGGCCAGCGAGCGCGAGCGCAAAATCATCAGCCGCACTATGCAGACGGCCCTGCGCAAGGCGGTGCTTAATCCGATTATCTCCTTAAAGAGCATGGATGATCCGGCCAAGCGGGAGCATTATTCGCAGGTGCTGGAAGAGCTGTTTAAGGGCGTAGGCTGACGCGGCGGGCCGGGGAAATTGGCTTAGGGGGGATTACTGATGCAGGTGCATTTGATGTTGGAGGCCGCCGGGCTTAATGTGTTGGTGGTGGGCGGCGGCGCGGTGGCGGCGCGTAAGGCCGCGCATCTGCTGGCCGGCGGGGCGCGGATTACGCTGCTTTCTCCCGGGCGGCAGGAGGCTGCCTGGCAGAATATTGCCGCGGATTGCCGCTGGCTGCCGGAGGCTTATGACGATGATTTTGCTTTGGCCGGCTATGATCTGGTGATTGCCGCCACCAACCAGCCGGAGCTTAACCGGCGGCTGGCCGGGCGCTGCCGGGAAATGGGAATCCTCTGCAACTGCGCCTCCTGCCCGGAGGCGGGCGGCGTGGTGCTGCCGGGCGTGGTGCAGGGGCAGACGTTTAGTCTGGCGGTATCCAGCGTGGGCGCGGACGGCGGGCGGCTGCCCTTGCTGACGCGCCGCCTTAAGCAGGAGTTGGGCCAGTTTCTGGCCGCCTGGGAGGAACGTTATAACCGGGAGGTTATCAGCCTGCTGGCGGCGGCACGCCGGCGGATTGTGGCGGATTTTGCCGACCGTCCCGGTCATAAACAGGTTTTGCTGCGCCGGCTGGCGCTGGCTGATCCGGCGGAATTGTTGCAGAAGTTTGGCAAACATAGTGATAACAGAGAACAGGCAGGAGGTAGTGATGACGGCGAATATGACTTTTCGGCGCTTATTAATTGGCTCCAGAGGGAGCAAGCTGGCCCTGGCGCAGACCGAAATGGTGGCGGCGCAGATTGAGGCGGCCAACCCCGGGGTGCAGACGGAAATTCAGGTGATTAAAACCCAGGGCGATTTAATTCAGGATAAGCCCTTAAATGAGTTCGGCGGCAAAGGGGTGTTTGTGCAGGAGATTGAACAGGCCCTTTTAACTGGGCGGATTGATTTGGCGGTGCACAGCCTAAAGGATATGCCGGCGGAGCAGGCGGCGGGGCTGACGATGGCCATAACCCCCCGGCGGGAGGACCCGCGCGACGTGCTGATTAATTTTGGCGGCTGGCACAGCCTGGCGGAAATCCCTGCCGGCAGCACGATCGCCACCGGCAGCCTGCGGCGGATCTGTCAGCTGCAAAAACTGCTCCCGCAGGTTAACACCGCGCCGGTTCGCGGCAATGTGGAAACGCGGCTGCGCAAAGCGGCGGAAAACGGCTGGCAGGGAGTGATCTTGGCGGCGGCGGGCCTCAAGCGTCTGGGCATGGCCGCGTTGATTGACGAAAAAGGGATTTTGCTGCCGCCGGACGCTATGCTGCCCGCGCCGGCGCAAGGGGTTCTGGGTTTGGAGATCAGAGAGGGCGACCAACAGACGCTTGAGCTGCTTGCTCCCCTGCATCACCAGCCCAGCCACCGCCAGGCCCTGGCTGAGCGGGCCTTTCTGCGCGGTATTGAAGGCGGCTGCCACGCGCCGCTGGGGGCTTTTTGCCGCTTGTTGGGCGATGAGTTTGAGATTGAGGGCTTCTTTCAGACGGAGCACAATTATTATCGCCAAAGCCTGCGCGGCAGGCAGGGGCAGGAGGCCGAATTTGGCCGCGCCCT
This sequence comes from uncultured Bacillota bacterium, assembly GCA_948907985.1. Classification (GTDB taxonomy): domain Bacteria; phylum Bacillota; class Dehalobacteriia; order UBA4068; family UBA4997; genus Avidehalobacter. The sequence goes on along the minus strand of CAQWMM010000018.1, from coordinate 5,713 downwards.
GGCGGAGAAGATTAAGGAGATGATTGCGGATGAATAAAGCGACTTTAGAAAACGGCGCGCATAACAACGCACATAACGGCAAGGTCTGGCTGGTGGGGGCCGGCCCCGGCGATTATGGGCTGATTACCTTAAAAGGGCTGGCGGCTATCGAGCAGGCCGAAGTGCTGGTTTATGACCGTCTGATTAACGAAAGCCTGCTGGAGCACGCCCCCTGGGGCTGTGAGAAAATCTATGTGGGCAAGCAGGCGGCCAACCATGCTCTGCCCCAGCCCCAGATCAATGAATTGCTCTATCAAAAGGCCAGCCAGGGCCGGCGGGTGGTGCGCCTAAAAGGCGGCGATCCTTACGTTTTCGGCCGCGGCGGCGAGGAGGGCGTTTATCTGGCGGAGCGGGGCGTGCCGGTGGAGGTTATCCCCGGCATAACCTCCAGCATTGCCGGGCCGGCCTATGCCGGTATCCCGGTTACGCACCGCGAGTGCGCCTCTTCTTTTCATGTCTTCACCGGCAATTTTAAGGACGACGAGCGCGGGCTGGATTTTGCCAATCTGGCCCGGCTGGAGGGCACGCTGATTTTTTTGATGGGCTTTGCCAACCTGAATTATATCACGCGGGGCTTGTTGGCGGCGGGCAAGCCGGCGGATACCCCGGCGGCGGTGATCAGCCGGGCCACAACCAACCGCCAGCGGACGGCCTGCGGCACGCTGGCCGATATTGAGGAGCGGGCCGCGGCGGCGCGTTTAGCCTCGCCGGCGATTACGGTGATTGGCCGGGTGGTGGAATGCCGCCCGCAGCTTAACTTTTTTGAGCCGCGGCCGGGGCGCGGGGTTTTGGTTCTGCGCGACGCCCGCCAAAGCGGCGTTTTTGAACAAAAGCTGCGCCTGCGCAAATTGCAGCCGGTTTGCTGCCCGGTTATCCGCATTGCCAGCCGGGGCTTGACGCCGGCGGCGCAAAGCGCGATTGAGCGGCTGGCCGATTATACCTGGCTGATTTTCACCTCGCCTAACGGGGTAAAGATTTTTATGGAGTTGTTTAAAGCGGCGGGCGGGGACCTGCGCGCCTTTGGCCGGCTGAAGTTTGCGGTGATTGGCCGGGCGACGGAGCAGGTTCTGCGCGGCTTTGGCTTCGCGGCGGATTTTCGGCCGGCCAAACAGGTCAGCGATTCTTTGGGGCGCGGGCTGGCCGACGTTTTGCAGGCGGACGACAGCGTGCTGCTGCCGCGCAGCGCCATTGCGGATAACCGTCTGAGCGAAATTCTGCGCGAGAAATGCCCGGTGAACGACCTGCCGCTTTATGATACCCACATCTGCCGCGAATCGGCGGCGGAACTGAAAGAGTGCCTGGCCGGCGCGGCCTATGTGCCGTTCACCAGCGCTTCCACCGTGGACGGTTTTGTGCAGGCGATCGGCGGGGCGGAAATTGCCGCCGCAGCCCTGGCGGAAAACGCCTGCCGGACGGTGGCCATCGGCCCGGTTACGGCCAAACGAATGGCGGAGCTGGGGCTGAAAGTGGATTTGCAGGCCGCCGAGCACAGTCTGGACGGTATCGTCAATTTAATTTTAGCTGATATAGGAGGAGAAAACCATGATTAATCGTCCGCGCCGTTTGCGCGTTAACGCTAAAATTCGCTCTCTGGTGAGGGAAACCGCTTTGCAGCCGGAGCAGTTGATTTATCCCATGTTTGTGGTGGAGGGGCAGGATATTAAACAGCCGATTGCCGCCATGCCGGGGCAGTTCCGCTATTCGGTGGACAGATTGCCCGCCGCAATCAAGGAGTTGGAAGAGCTGGGAATTGGCCAGATTATGCTTTTTGGTATTCCTGCGCCGGAGGACCACGACGAGTGCGGCAGCGCGGCCTGGGCCGCCGACGGTATTGTGCAGCGGGCTATTGCCGAAATTAAGCTGCACAGCGATATTTTTATTACCACCGACGTTTGCCTGTGCGAATATACCAGCCATGGCCATTGCGGTATGCTGGACGCCGACGGCTATGTCAACAATGATAAAACGCTGGAACTGCTGGCCAAAACCGCGCTTTCGCATGTGCTGGCCGGGGCGGATATGGTGGCGCCCTCGGATATGATGGACGGCCGGGTGGCGGCTATCCGCGCCAAGCTGGATGAAAACGGCCGGATTAATACGCCGATTATGTCCTATGCGGTTAAATATGCCTCCAACTTTTACGGCCCATTCCGCGAGGCGGCTAATTCCGCTCCCCAGCATGGCGACCGCAAGGGTTATCAGATGGATTATCACAATGGCCGCGAAGCCGAAATGGAGGCCGCGTTGGACGTTGCCGAGGGTGCGGATATTATTATGGTTAAGCCGGCCCTGCCTTATCTGGATGTAATCGCCCGCCTGCGCCCGCAGATTAAACGTCCACTGGCGGCCTACTGTGTCAGCGGCGAGTATGCTATGCTGCAAACCGCGGTCAGTCAGGGGCTGGTGCAGCCGGATATTATTTATGAGAGCCATATTGCCATCAAGCGCGCCGGGGCGGATATTATCCTGACCTATTTTGCGCCGGAGTTGGCTAAAATTCTGCAATAGGCTGTGGGGGTGAAAAGATGAGCGAATATCTGAACAACGACCAGGCGGAAATTCTCAAACGGGCGCGGCAGCTGATGCCCGGCGGCGTGAACAGTCCGGTGCGCGCTTTCGGCGCGGTGGACTGCGAACCGGTGATTGTGGCCTCGGCCAAAGGCGCTTATATCACCGACGTGGCGGGGCGGCGCTATATTGACTATGTTTGTTCCTATGGGCCGCTGATTTTCGGCCATGCGCCGGAATTCGTGGTGGACGAACTGCGCGAATTTGCCGGGCGCGGCACCACCTATGGTTTTACCACGCCGCACGAGGTGGAACTGGCCGAGATGATCGCCGGGGCTTATCCGGCCTGCGAAATGCTGCGCATGGTCAATTCCGGTACCGAGGCTACCATGAGTGCAATTCGCGTGGCGCGCGGTTGCACTGGCCGGGATAAGATTGTTAAATTTGAGGGCTGTTATCATGGCCACAGCGATAGCCTGCTGGTGAAAAGCGGCAGCGGTCTGCTGACCCAGGGCGTGCCGACCAGCCCGGGCGTGGTGCCGGCGCTGATTGCGGAAACGCTGGTTTGCCCCTATAACGACGCGGCGGCGCTGGAGCAGCTGCTGGCGGCCAACCGGGGGCAGGTTGCCTGCCTTATCGTTGAACCTGTGGCCGGCAATATGGGCGTGGTGCCGCCGGCGGAGGGCTTTTTGCAGCGCGTGCGGGAGCTTTGCACGGAGCATGGTATTGTGCTGATTTTCGACGAGGTGATCACCGGCTTCCGGTTGGATTATCATTCGGCGGCCGGGGTGTTCGGTGTGCAGCCGGATATGGTCTGTTTTGGCAAGATTATTGGCGGCGGCCTGCCGGTGGGCGCTTACGGTGGTAAGCGTGAACTGATGGAGCAGGTTTCGCCTCTGGGGCCGATTTATCAGGGCGGCACGCTCTCCGGCAACCCGCTGGCCATGCGCGCCGGTATTGCCGCGCTGCGCCGCCTGCGCGATGAGGAGGTTTACCCGGCCCTGATTGAGAACACCGCTTATTTGCAGGCCGGCATTGACAAATTGATTGCCAAACACGGCGTGCCGGCCAGCACCTCGCGCTGTCTGGATATGTTCTGCCTGTTCTTCAATCCCCAGCCGGTTGGCTCTTATGCCGAGGTTATGGCCTGCGATACGGCGCTGTACCGGCGTTTCTTTGCGGGAATGTTGGCGGAGGGCGTGATGCTGGCCCCCTCGCAGTTTGAGGCCTGGTTCCCCTCGCTGGCGCATACGCGGGCGATTTTGGACGAAACTCTGGCGGCGGTGGATAAGGTTTTTGCAAAATTAGGCTGAAAAATTGCCCTCTCCGTCTTATCCAGCTTTGCTGGATAATTCACCTCTCCCAAAGGGAGAGGCAGGTTTAAATACTTGGCTCCCCCTTTGGGGGAGCTGGCAGCGACGACCGACATGGAGTTGCTGACTGAGAGGGTAATATAACTTGAATCTTATATTATATTTCAATTTTAATAGGAGAAAAATATGCAGAAAAAAGGAAAATTTTATGGTATTGGCGTTGGCCCCGGCGATCCGGAGTTGCTGACGCTGAAAGGCAAACGCCTGCTGGAGGCGGCGGACTGTATTGCCACGCCCAAAACCCGGGGTGAGGCGGCCAGCACCGCCTTGCGCATTGTGGCGCAGTTTATTGCGGGCAAGCCTCTGCTGGAGTTGGTGTTGCCAATGACGCATGATAAAGAGCAGCTGAACCAGGCCTGGGCGGAGGGCGCGCGGGCGGTTATGCGGCGGCTGGACGCTGGCGAGGACGTGGCCTTTATCACGTTGGGCGACGCTTCGCTTTTCAGCACGCTGATGTATATTTTTCGCCCAATTAAGGCGGCGGGCTACGCCTGGGAGCTGGTGCCGGGGATTACCGCGCCCAGCGCGGCAGCGGCGCGGCTGGGCATTGGTCTGGCTGACGGAACGGAGGATTTGGCTATCCTGGCGGCTACCGCAGACCTGCAAAAGGTGGAGCAGACCATTGCCAATCATACGAACACCGTTTTGATGAAAGGCGCGGGGCATTGGCCGGCTATTGAGGAGATTTTGCGCCGGCAGGGCGTTTTGGATAAGACGGCGGCGGTGGAACGCTGCACCATGGAAAACGAGCGGGTTTTTGAAGACGTGGGCGATATGCCGGAGGATTTAAGTTATTTTCTGACGGCAATTATCAGAAAGGGGCTGTGAGGATGATGAGCGAGAACAAACTAAATTTAATGGATAATCTGGTGAATATTGTCGGCGCGGGCCCCGGCGATCCGGAGTTGATTACAGTGCGGGGGATGCGGCTTTTGCAGCAGGCGGACCTGGTGATTTATGCCGGTTCCCTGGTTAATCCCAAACTGTTGGAATACTGCCGGCCGGACTGCACAATCTATGACAGCGCCGGTATGAATTTGGACGAAGTGATTGCCGTAATTAAAGAGGCCTGGCCGCAGGGCAAGCGAATTGTGCGCCTGCACACCGGCGATCCCTCAATCTACGGCGCGATTAGGGAGCAGATGGATCTTCTGGCCGCGGCGGAAATTCCTTTTCGCGTAACTCCCGGCGTAAGCTCTTTCTGCGCGGCGGCGGCAGCTCTGAAAAAGGAGTACGTTCTGCCGGAGGTTAGCCAAACCGTAATCCTGACCCGTATGGAGGGGCGCACTCCGGTTCCGCCGGCGGAGGACATCCGCAATCTGGCTAAAATTAACGCCACCATGATTATCTTTTTAAGCGTGCATATGATTGAAGAACTGGTGGAGCGGCTTAAAGAGGGTTACCCGGCGGATACTCCGGCGGCTGTGGTGTATAAGGCGTCTTGGCCGGAGGAAAAGCAAGTTGTTGGCACGCTGGCGGATATTGCCGAAAAGGTGCGTCAGGCGGATATTGGCCGTACGGCTCTGGTTACCGTCGGCCGCTTTTTGGGCGACGAGTACGCTCTTTCCAAGCTTTATGACAAAGGTTTTAGCCATGGCTACCGCCAGGCGGTTACCGAATAAAAAAATAAAAAATTTTCCAAAAAAATTTAAAAAAACTATTGACAAAAGGCCCCCGAGCGGTTATAATATTAACTGTTCCGATGATAATCACAAACGATGTGGTTAGGGGCCTGATAATCCTCGATAGCTCAACGGTAGAGCACTCGGCTGTTAACCGAGGGGTTGTTGGTT
>CAQWMM010000017.1 GCA_948907985.1 uncultured Bacillota bacterium | reverse complement strand
CGGCCAGACGCTCCCTGTCTTTGATATAGCAAGCCACCGCCTCCAGCTTGTCCTCAAGTCGGGTATTAAGCGCCTCCAGATTTTCCAGGCCAATCACCTGACCGCTTTCCGCATCCACATAAATAGCGTTAAAGGCCTGCAAATATTTCTCGGTAAACTGATACAGCGTTTCCATTAAGCCCCGCCTCCTGTCAATTCTATGGTCAAACAAATGCGCTCGTGGCAGCGCCGGCCAAAATTGCCCTCCGGCTTATCCATACCGCTGGCTGCAAATTCTTCCTCGGTATAACAATCACAGAACGGCAAACAGCCGTTTTCCTTGGCCGGATGAAACACCTTAAACGCTGCATAAGCAGCCTGCCTGTCCGGCGCTTCAATCTCCGTCCAACCGCCATAAAAGGGGTGTCCATCTGTGCCGTATGTAAAATAGAATTTAGGCATTTTGGTGCTCTCCAACCAGGCTGAAATAGGCCTCTTGCTGGTTACGCAATACTAAACGCATACATTCCCTATATCGTTTGAACAACTCTTGTCTGCTGTGCTCCGGTCTGGCCTCGGCAGAAACAGTTTTTTCCTTTTCCATTTATAAACGCTCCTCTCCCCAACCGGAAAATAGTCCCCAGCTTAACATAAAATTTCCGCAGACGTTACAACCGGCTGGCCGTCCGTCTGAAAAATGATAAACCTCATCGCAAACCGCACCGCATAGCGGGCAGCGGTTCGTAGGCTCTTCAGCACCGAACCTTTCCGCCTCCTGAATGTATGGAGGATCCGGCAAACTGTTCATTGTGCCGCCTCCTGCGCCGCCAGCGTCCGCAAAACCACTTGCTCGATAATCTCCGGCGTGGTTAAAACACGGTCGCCGTCCATATACGATTTTAAGGCTTTAGGTGCTATGTGATAGCTCCAATGACTGCTTGTCTGCACCGCCGAACCAAACGGCAGGCGGCCATTTTGCAATCCGGTGCGAATATACATCTGGCATTTACCCAAAAGCTCCGCCGCCACAGGCACCGGTACGTTATCCGGATATTCCTGGATGATTTCATCAATAGTCTTCATTATGTTTTTACCTCCTTGACGCTTGACTTTTACCATATTTGATGATAAAATCAAGACAATAAAATTCTTTTATAACGTTTTTGGTTAATGCGGTGCTGGTTCCAACAGCAACGCATTTTCCTGTTTTTAGGCTCCGCATTTTGCTGACCGCTCAAGAAACATCTGGGAAAAAACCAGCGGATTATTCAGCACTTCCTGAATAATGCCAGCAATGCGAACGCCGTACAATGTTGCAGCGTCGGCGCTGGCCTCTTCCAATATCAGAACAGCTGAATTTAACTCATCAAAAACATCTTTTGGCATATCCAGCTTTTGCAAAGCAGCCTCATATTGCTTTTTGGCTGTTTGTATACGCAAATCATTCTGACGGATTTTTTCCCATTCTTGAGTTTGCATAATAACGTCTATAATTTCATAAGCCAGATTAAAATCGTCAATACTCATTTCTATTTCACCACCTTTCCATAAAGTCTTTAACAATCAACCAATTAAGATAAACCCCACACTTGAAGTAATGCACGCGGAAAGTCCGGATCATAGTCAAATATGATTTTGACTTTTTGCTTTCCATAAGCATATTGTTCAACCAATGATGACAAGTTTTCAAGCCTTTTTATAACTGTTTCATTTGACCAAAGCCCTACACCATGTAACGGGTTATCATACTCATAACCATAATGCTCAAACACATCTTTTGGGCTAATATGCTCATCATTATAAGAAATAGTTTCAACCGGTTTATCTGAAACAAAACTCGCCATATCAACACTCAAAACCGATGAAATCTTTGCCATTGCCTTTAATCGTGGTTCTCGCTTACCATTTTCATATTGCTGAATTGTTACAGGTGCAAAACCGCATTTTTCGGCCAATTGCGCTTGGGTTAACCCTGCATTTTTCCTGGCTGCCTTTATTTTTTTTCCTAAATCCAATCCCTCACCTCCTTTCTGTTTTTTTACACACAAACTTTCACGCGCTTTGGCTATTTTTCTTTAGCAAATTATCTGCAAATAATTCTTCCAGCGCCATATCAACACCGATTATTTGCTTAATTTTTGCAGCCTCTTTTAAGCTTAGTGGTGCTTTGTCATTGAGTTTCAACGATAATGTACTAGGTGTACAACCAAGTTTTGAGGCTAACTCACGTCTTGTTAAATTACAGCGTGCCAATTCCGCTTCTAAATTACGAAACATAAACAATCCTCCCTTTTCGTTATGAATTTTCACACCCAATAATATACTAATACGAATTTTAATATTTGTCAATATGTTTTTATGAAATTTCATAAAAGCATATTGATTTTTCAGCATTTATATGTTATTGTTTATATTGAAAGGGGGACAAAATGAATAAAAGCATAGAAGAAAAATTAAAAGAATATATAAAAAAAAGATATGGTGATGTAAAAAGTTTTGCACATCAGGCCAATATCCCAAATTCCACTTTAAGTAGTATGTTCCGTCGAGGAATTTTAAATAGTAATATTAAAAATGTGGTTTTAATTTCCGAAGCTTTAAATATAACTGTTGACGGTTTGGCTGCTGGCAAAATAATACCATATATAAAAGAAACTAATGATACGATTTTTAGCAATACAGAAACATATACTTTGGTAGAATTATATAACAATCTAAATAATGAAGGGAAAAAAATTTTGTTAGCACATGCTGAATTTCTTAATTCACAACCACAATATAAAAAATGTGATACTATTTCTGAAGAGGAAATAAGTTAATAAACTATACAAAAAGGATGAGAAAATATTATGGGAATACTAGACGCGCTAAATGCCAATCAATATAAAACCGAGCTGGAAAACCTAAAAGTACGCTATCAAGAAAATCAAACCGAACTGGCCTCGCTAAAATTACGCTATAACGATAGACAAAATGAGCTAACAGAATTAAAACAAAAAAATCAAAACCAACAAACAGAATTAAATGATTTAAAAGTTAAATATCAACTTTTGCAAAATGAAGCCAATGACTTGAGAAATGCTGTATCATCCAGACAAGCAGAAATTAAAAAGTTAGACCGAGATATTCAACAAAAAAGGCAAGAAATAATTTGGCTTGACGAAGAAATTCTTGTTCAAGAGTTCGGCATATATAAACCAAAATATGACTTTGCCTCTGCCTTAGATTACAAGGAAGCCCTTGCTGAAATCAGACAAACTCAAAAAAATTTAATAAAATCCAACCAAGCTGTTACAGGCAGCAATCAATGGACTGTTAATGGAAACTTAGCAAAAGGCAAGAAAGTGGTAAGCGACACACAAAAACTGCTTTTGCGTGCTTTTAATCTGGAATGTGATGATTTAGTCGCCAAAGTACGCTATACCAATTTTGACGCTTCTTTAGAACGCATATATAAAACAGCAGAAAGTATTACCAAATTAGCCTCTATAATGGAAATATCCATCACCCAGAACTACCTTTCTGCCAAAGTGAAAGAGTTGCGTTTGGCTTTTGAGTACCAATTAAAGAAACAACAGGAAGCAGAAGAACAAAAAATTGCCAGAGCAGAACAACGAGAACAAGCTAGGTTAGAAAGAGAACTTGAAGCGCAGCGCAATAAAATAGAAAAGGAGCAAACTCATTATCAAACAGCTTTAGAGAAAGTTCAAGCTCAACTTATCCAAAATCCCGACAATCCAGATCTGCGCAAAAAGCAACAACAGCTTGAAGAGCACCTCTCAGATGTTGATAAAGCCTTAACAGATATTGACTATCGTCAAGCCAATATGAAAGCCGGATATGTATATATCATTTCAAATATTGGCGCATTTGGTGAAAATGTCTATAAAATAGGCATGACAAGGCGTCTTAATCCACAAGATCGTATTGACGAGCTTGGCGACGCCTCCGTACCATTTAATTTTGATGTGCATGCCATGATTTTTTCGGAGGACGCTCCCGCTTTAGAAGCAGCTTTACACAGAGCCTTTGAAAACAGAAAATTAAATATGGTTAATCAACGACGTGAATTTTTCTATGTTACTTTAGATGAAATCAAAGATACTGTAAGGAAAAACTTTGATAAAACCGTAGAGTTTATTGATGTTCCCAACGCTGAACAATATAGAGTTTCAGAAAAAATGCGTGGCCGAACCTCGCCTATCCCCCAACGCCACCAAGTTTCAAACTTAACTAGAACAACAACAAACATATCATCTACATCACATACACAATCAAAAGAAAACCAGCCTTCTTCAACAAGAAACAGCATACATGCAACTGCTTCGTCTAATCTAAATAATCAAAGCCCCAGTTCTAAAAGTCAATCTGTTAATCCCACAAATTTGTTACATACCAAATGGGGCACATATGAACGACCTGTTCCCTATACAATTCAGATAAAATATGGCGAAAGAAGCGATGCTCCCAAAGTTATGTAAAACGAATCCCCCTGCCCTGGCGGCAACCAGAGCAAGAAGCAAAGAAAGGAAAATTTTAATATGAATACAAATTTAGCTTTTGAAGAAGAAATCTACGATGAACTGATCGACGGTCAAATCGTTATGATGTCGCCCAGTCCAACCGCAAACCATTTTCACGCTGCCGGAAATATATATACTATTTTCAACAACTATCTAAAGGGTAAAAAATGTACCCCCTTTATGGATGGATTTGATTTATATTTATCCCCAAAAGATCGTTTTGAGCCTGATATGATGATTGTTTGCGATAACAACAAAATCAAGCCCGATGGCGTTTATGGCGCGCCTGACTTGGTTGTAGAAGTACTATCCCCTAGCACGTTAAAAAGAGATAAAGGATATAAAAAAAGCGCCTATGAAAAAGCCGGCGTTAAGGAGTATTGGATTGTAGACACAAACAACAAATCAATAGAGCAATATTTATTAGTAAATGGACAATTTACATTAAATGATGTTTACGTTATTCACCCAGACTACCTGCTAAATAAAATGACCGAGGAAGAAAAAGCAGCTATTGTTACAGAGTTCAAGTGCAGCCTTTATGATGACCTGATAATCAAACTGGAGGATGTTTTTGAACGAACTATATAACAAAAAAAGCCCCCTGCCCTGGCTGCAACCAGAACAAGGAGCAATAAAGGAATGAATATGATATACTCAACCTCGCAAGTTAAAGTATATCACATTCACTCCTAAATTTCTATACCTATTTTGAAAAAAGGAGTGTTTTTTTATGAGAAATCCTAACGGTTACGGATCTGTTTACAAACTTTCTGGCAAACGCCGCCGGCCATTCGCCGCCAGTATCACCATAGGCTATGATGAATCAACCGGCAAACAAAAGCGACAAATTATCGGTTATTATACAACGCGCAAAGAGGCTATGCAAGTCCTGGCTGACTACAATACTAACGGCATAGTAATTAAGTCAGATATGACGTTAGAGCAGATTTATAATGACTGGAGCAGCAAAAAATATCCGCAACTTTCTAAACAAGCCGTCCAGTGCAATCAAGCCGCCTGGTTAAAATTTGTCAGTTTAGCCAATATACCAATAATCAATATTAGGACCGCCCAACTGCAAAAAATCATAGATGACAACTCGAATATGTCAATTTCCAGCCTGCAAAAAATCAAAACCTTAGCAGGACAACTGTTCAAATATGCGTTACAAAACGATATTGTTAAAAAAAATTATGCACAATTTATTGAAGTTTCGGCTAAAAACAAAACAACCATAGAAAAACAAATCTTTTCAGATCTACAACTGCGACAGATTGAAGATTTAGCCTTGGAAGAATTACGCACCGGTCAGCCCTTGCACTTTGCCAGCATTTTAATATTGTGCTATACCGGTTTCCGCATCAGCGAGTTTTTACAGTTAACCAATCCATTTTCGCTGGTGCGCGATGAGCAGCAGAACATCATCGGATTGCAAGGCGGCTTAAAAACAGAGGCCGGCAAAAACCGCATTGTGCCGCTCCACCCTAAAATCCAACCATACATAAACGCGCTGGCCGCAGACAAAAATCCAACACTATACTCCTTAAAAAACAAACGCGTTACGGCCAATTATTATCGCACCTTTGTATGGCAACCTTGTTTGAAAAAGCTGAACATAAACAATATGACGCCCCACAACTGCCGCCACACATTCGCAAGCCTATGTGAAAAAGCCGAATTAACGCCAATAAAAATTGAAAAATTACTTGGCCACAGCAATTACAAAATGTCCAAACATTATACTCATACAGAAATAAAAGATTTACAAAATGCTGTAAATAAATTGTAATATCCTAATTATCTTTTTGTTTGCTGCTTGTTAGCTACAATCAATTATATACTAATTTTTATTGACATCTGTCCACAACAAACAAACAATGTTAATTTATAAAATTGTAACAAAATCGGTCAAAAGCTGCTTGACTAAAGGCTTGCAGCGTGTTATACTTTAAAAGTAAACATACGGAGGCGTAGCTCAGTCGGTTAGAGTGCTTGCTTGACATGCAAGAGGTCGTTGGTTCGATTCCAACCGTCTCCACCAAAGAAAATAATAAAACACCTGCTATCTCTATTGATAAAAGGTGTTTTTGTTGCTCAAAATGTCTTTATGAAAAATACAAATGTCTACAAAAATCAGGCTTTATTTTTGTATAGGTAACCCGCAGGTAACACTATCTTATTGCAAAAACAAATCAGAAACCAATTTTTCTTGCCGTTCTTTCCACCTTATCCAGTATATTTAAAAGCCGTCTTGAAACCGTGCTGCGCGTTAAATTAAGCGCAACACCAATTTCAATTTGCGGAATAGCATCCAGCAAATACATTTCAGCAATTTCAGTATCTTCCAAACCAAGGTTCGCTTGTGATATAATCTTTTCCCAATCAGACCGCAAAAGTTGGCTAAGACTTTCGGGTGCGCGTACCCTTGCTTTGCCCACTGCGTCGCGTCCTTGTTTTAGTTCTGCGTACTGTCGCCATTGTTAAGCTCTGTCAGAATACGGATAACATCATCTGGCGCCAAATCCGACGTAATCACGTTGCCCTGTGAATCGGTGATATTATAAACGCCAGAATATTCGGTGGTAGAGGTATAATCATATTGCAGCCATAAAACAAAAACAAGGCCACAATAGCAATAACCGAAACTGTCCAACCAAGAATAATATAAAGAGCCAAACCCACTGCAATATTTTGCAGCAAAGTTCGGCCCTTTTTTTAATTAGCGTTTATTTATTCAAATATCTCACCAGCATCGCAGCAACTTCAGCTCTGGTAGCCTGACCCTGCGGGTTCAGAGTATTATTCTCATCGCCCCGCATTAAACCGCTGCTTACCGCCCATTCTATGGCCGTCTGTGCATAGGCGCTCACTTTAGCGCTGTCCGTAAAGTTCAGTTCCGCACTGGCCTGCGGGCTGCCAACATAACGCCAAAGAATGGCCGCCAGCTGCTCGCGGGTGATATTATCCTCCGGGCCAAACTGCGTTTCACTATAACCTTTAACAATGCCGTTTGCCGCGCCCCAGGCCACCGCCTTGGCATAATACTGACTATCGGCCACATCAGCAAAGCCGCTCATCGCGCTAACTGCCGGCTCGCCCTCCTGACGGTACAGGATGGTTACAATCTGGCCGCGTGTGGTGCTGTCGTTCGGGCCGAAACGCCCGTCCGCATAACCCTGCATCAGCCCATGCTCCGCCACATAGTTCACATATTCCGCAAACCAGGCGTCCGCCGGCACGTCCGGGAAACCCTGCGGCTGCTCCGCCGGCTTGGTTGCGTCAGTTTTGTCTTTCACAAATATCGGCGTAACCGTAACTTTAACGCCGGGCATCACAAAGGTATACTTATCGTCATTGATCTTGGTCGGCGGCACATCCTTGCCGTCCTTGTCGGTAATTATCAGTTTGTCCAGCTTATAGCCGTCGTTCGGGGTTACATTGACGGTAACCGTCTGGCCGGCTGTCGGCCGGGAGGGCGAAATGCTGATCTTGCCGCCCTCAATATTGTTGGGCACGCTCACATTGCTGCCACCGCCGTTGCCGCCGCTATGACCGGAACCGCCGCCAGGGTTGCCGCCGGTACTGCCGCCGCCAAGGTTGTTAATATTAACTTTGCCGCCGGGCGCAATAGTTTGGGGTGTGCTCTCGCCGTCTTTTTCAATTTTGATGCTACCGCCGTTGGGGAATGTCAAAATGCCGCTCTTATCCAAAGTGGCCTCGCCATTATCAACCGTAACCAGCGGGCCAACCGCAGGCTCAATTTTCTGGATTGTCGAACCAGGGCCAACCGGCGTGCTGCCGTTTCTATCAGTGGTAACCGTATCCTTGCCGGCCGCCGGGGTAACTTTAATACCGTTTACCACAATCACTGGCGCGGTGGTGCTGCCGTCGGCGGTGTCTACCTTGCCGCCCTGGGGCGTTTCCACCGTCAAATCATCAACCTTGGCAGAACCGCCCTCAGGCAGAATCACATTGCCGTCTTTATCCACAGCCGCGCCATTCTCGCCCACAATAACGCTGGGGGTATTTTCGCCATCTTTTTTAACTTCCGTACCCTCGGGCACCGTCAGGCCGCCCTGGCCGTCGCCGTTAATCGCGCCGCCCTCCGGCAGTTTAACGCTGGTATCCGGCTGGCCGTCCTCGCCTTTAACCGTCAGCGAACCGTCGCCGCTGGGTTTAACACCGCCCGGGGTGATTTCGCCGCCCTCCGGCAGGGTTACGCTGGCGCCGCCCTCGTCAGAACCGTCTTTAATTGTGCTGCCGCCGGGCAGAGTGATGTTGCCTTTTTCGTCCGGGGTAATTGTCGGGTTACTCTCCGGCAGGATAATCACCGTATCCGGCACGCCGTCGCCATCCTTATCCTCGCCGGCCGCAATAATATTATCAGTAGGTTTAATCGTGCCGTCTTCCGGCTGCACATTGCCGCCGGCCGGCAGGGTAATCGGGGTTCCGCCCTCGCCATTTACGCCGCCGGTGGTAACTTTGCCGCCCTCGCCCACGTCAACGCTGCCATCGTCCTTGGGGGTAACGGTGGTGCTGCCGGGCTTGGTGGTGTTGCCCTCGCCGTCTTTTTTATCTTCCGGCGCAGTAATAGTGGTAGCCGGCTTGCCGTTCTCGCCGCCAACGGTTACCGAAGCGCCGTCTTTAATATCCAGGGTGCCGTCCGGGTTAACGGTGGCTCCTTTATCGTCAACAGTAATTGGCGGTTTTTTGTTCGTATCATCATCGCCGCCAACCTGCACAGTCGTTCCCTGACCGGAAACGTCCACACCACCGTTCGGGTTAGGTTTAACCTTGCCGCCATTTTCGCCGGCTGTAATCTCGGTTTTGGGCTTATCCGGGGGAGTGATGGTGGCGCTGCCGCCGCCGGGCAGATCTACGCCGCCCTTATTGTCCACGCTGCCGCCCTTATCGCCGATAACTACTTTATCGCCGGTGTTTTCACCGTCTTCAGAGCCATTGCTGATTTCCGTACCCTTAGGCACGTCTACGCCGCCTTTGTCATTCGGCTTAATCTTGCCGTCTTCGCCGTTTTCATCTTTCGGAACGATAATCAACGTATCCACATTGCCGTCGCCATCGGTGTCCACGCCGGCAATCTGCTTGCCGTCCTCGTCGGTACCGGGCGTAATCGTGCCGTCTTTATTCACGCCGCCGCCATTGGGCAGGATAATTTCGGTGCTGTCCTTATCATCGCCTGTGCCGCCGGGGATTTCCGTCTTGACTTTGCTGCCGTCAGGCACATCCACATTGCCGTCGGTGCCGGGCTTGATTGTGCCGCCGCCGTTTTCGCCCTCGGGCACGGTGATCGTCGTCTGGCTGCCTTTATCGCCGCCGGGGGTTTCGCCGCCGTCAGTAATCGTGGCGCTGCCGCCGCCGGGCAATTCTATATTGCCGTTCTTATCAACAGTGCCGCTGTTGCCGCCGTCCGGTTTGTTCTTATCGCCAACGGTAACCTCGGTGCCGTCCTCGCCGGTTTTAACGGTGGTGCCGCCGGAAACGTCGGTTGTACCGTCCGGATTGGGCTTAATGGTGCTGCCGCCCTCGCCGCCGGTGATTTCTGTCTTGGGCTTGCCGTCGCCGTTATCCACGGTTGCTTTGCCGCCCTCCGGCAAATCCACGCCGCCGTCTTTATTCAGAGTGCCGCCGTTTTCGCCATTCTCGCCGCCGACAGTGATTTCGCTGCCGTTCTCGCCATTTTTAATGGTGGTGCCGCCGGGAACCTCCAGACCGCCCTCGCCGTCGCCTTTAATTTCGCCGCCCTCTGGCAGTTTAACATTGGTTTTGCCGTCCTCGCCGGTTGTGGCGTTGCCGCCCTCCGGTTTAACGCCGCCCTCGGGAGTAACCTCGCCGCCGTCCGGCAGAGTTACGCTGGCGCCGCCCTCACCGGAGCCGCCGCCATTGCCGCCCTCGATTTCAGTATTCTTGGGCAAATCTACGCCGCCATTTCCATTAGGCGTAATCTTGCCGTCTTCGCCGTTTTCATCTTTCGGAACGATAATCAGCGTATCCACATTGCCGTCGCCGTTCGTGTCCACGCCGGCAATCTGCTTGCCGTCATCATCCTTGCCGGGGGTAACGCTACCGTCATCGGGGTTAACATTGCCGCCCTCGGGCAGAACAATTTCCGTGCCGCCCTTGTCGCCGGTTGTGGGATCAGTTTTCACACTGCCGCCCTCGCCCACGTCAACGGTGCCGTCATCTTTGGGCGTAACGGTGGTGCCGCCCTCGCCGCCGGTAATAGTTGTGCCGCCGGTAGTGTTGCCGGTTGTCGGGTCAGTTTCGCCGCCGACATTGGCCGTGCCGCCCTCGGGGATTTTCACTTCGCCGCCAGGGGTAACTGTGCCGCCTTTATCGCCGATTACAACATCAGGAGTTTTATCATTCGGTTTTTCCGGATCTTTACCAGAAACGGTGCTGCCACCTGGTACAGTAGTATCGCCGGTATCTGGATCCACCGTAACATCGCCTTTTTTGTTGTCGTCCGGCGTAGTAATAGTGGTATTGTTTCCGTTTTCGTCCTTTATGGTTACATCGCCATTTTCATCACGTTCAACTGTACCGCCGGGGGTTTCAATATTTTCGCCCGGATTCAATACTTCGCCTTTTTTCTCCGGAATAATGATTGCTATAATGTCGGTTTTAGTCGTGCCATTTTCGTCCGTGATCTCGCACCAGAAGTAATAGGTGCCAGCCGGCAAATCAGGGATTTTGCAAACTTTCGTGTTACCGCCATTATCATTAGAAACATTGGTGCCGGTGCCTCCGTTTGGATTCTGGCTATATTTCCACTGATAGGTCATCTCGCCAGTCCCAGTAGCTGTTACAGTAATTTCTTTGCCTACCGGGCTTTCACCAGTCGGAACATCAGGTGCGCTCGGCTGCGTGGTAACATTCGGTTTGTTGCCGCCGGGTGTTTCGCTGCCGCCCTTGATAACAATCAGAACCGGTTCAGTTTTTACTTTTGCGCCAGTGCCGTCGGTAATCTCGCAGTAAATATAATGCGTACCCTCGCCCAGACCGGCAGAAATTGTATAGCTAAAATCGGTTGCGCCGGAAATGGCCGTGCCGCCATTGTTGCTGTTGGTTGTGCCGTTATCATACCACTGATATTTCAGCTCTTCCACGCCGGTAACCGTTACCGTTATATCCTTGCCAGCCATGCTTTCTCCCTCGCCCACGCTGGGCGCAGTGGGCTGCGTGTCAATAGCCAGAGTAGCGGGACCCTCCGCCAGCTGCAAACAGTGCGTTTCGCTATTAAATTCAATATGATATGCAGCGTTGTCACTGCTAAAATATTTTCTGTTAGTCTCGCCACTATAGTCCTGACCGATTGCTGCCGGATAGTGTATAGTGCTGTTACTGGTACCAACATAAGTAACGCCAATGCGGGAACCCTCCGTCAAATTAGCTCTGCCGTTAAACTTCGTATTACGGACGTGATCCTGATTATAAGTATCAACAAGCATATAAAGGTTGCTTGGCTTATTGCCAGCCTTGTTGCCGTAAATAATAACCTTACTTCGCCCGGTAGAATTATCTGCCGTGAAATCTAAATCAGAATTTGTACCAAACTCGTAATACAGGCCGCCGCCATTGCCCTTAACAGTGTTGCCGGTGATTTCGACATTAGTAAGCGCCAGGTCCGTGCCATCCGCATAAACGCCGCCGCCTTTGCCCTCGTTGCCGGTAACAGTATTATTATTGATTTTAACATTGTCAAGTTTCAGCCCTGTGGCACCCGCATAAATGCCGCCGCCAGTAGATGTAGCCTTATTGTTGAAAATTTTTACATCATTAAAATTTATATATTTAATACCATTTCCGGTTGCTACTGGTATATACACGCCGCCGCCAGACGTTGCGGTGTTGCCGCTGATTTCAACGCCGGAAAGCGTAATTTCGTTCTTCCTGTAGCTGCTGCTGCTGCTATTATCAATATACACGCCGCCGCCATTTGAGGTTGCTGTATTTCCGGTGATTTCGCCGCCGGTAATCGTTACTGTATTAACATTTTGAATATAAATACCACCGCCAAAATTAACGCTGTCACTGCGGTTGCCGCTAATTTTCGTATTGTTTATGCTGACATCTCCATCTGTACCATTCAGATAAATACCCTGATAAGAATTGTCCTTAATTATACAGTTGTTTATGCTGATATCTTTACTTTCGCTAGCAAGTTTAATACCATAAGAAGTATTTTCCTTAATTGTACAATCGTTAATATTAGCATAGCCAAAACTATCAACTACAATACCTTGGGCAAAGCCTGTAACTGTGCAGCCATACATATCTAAATGGCAGCCGGAATAAATACAAATCTTGCTGATAGAGCTCAGCGGACTATCAGGCTCTTCCAGGGTTATTTGGCCCACTCGCTTGCAATCACACAGTGTAAGCGTTGCGTTGTTATACCTGACTTCAATTAAGTCTTGACCTGACTCAGTCATCTTGCCGCTGATAGTATGACCGTTCAGACAAAGTTTTATGTTGTTATTCACTTTCCATTGTTGGCCGTCAGGCAGCGTAACATCTTGCGTCAGGTAATAATTGCCGGCCTGGGCGGGCAGAGAGTCAGTTTCATTCCACGGTTCCCATTTCTCGCTGCTATGCGCGCCCGCATGCGTGCAGCTTGTACCGCAAACCGGGTGTTCGTTGTGGTTTGTGTCGCCCGGATCCACTACTTCGCCTTTTTTCTCCGGAATAACGACCTCTACCTTTTCGGTAGTCGTTTGACCATTATCGTTCGTAATTTCGCACCAGAAGTAATAGGTTCCAGCCGGCAAATCAGGGATTGTGCAGGTTGCGCCAGTACCATTCAGGGTAACATTGGTGGCGGTGCTTGCTTCTGGATCAGTGCTATATTTCCACTGATATGTCAGGTTTTCGCCGTCCGCGCTAACCGTCAAATCTTTGCCCACCGGGCTTTCGCCCACGCTGGACGCGCTCGGCTGTATGTTGATTGTCGGTGTATCACCGCCCGGTGTTGGCGGATTTTCGCCGCCGCTGATAATGACCTCTACCTTTTCGGTAGTCGTTGAATCATTATCGTCCGTAACTTCGCACCAGAAGTAATAGGTTCCCGGATCTAAACTCGGAATTGTGCAGGTTGAGCTATTGCTACCTGTTTTGGTGCCGTTGTCATAGCTATCCTTATTGGTATTGTAATACCATTGATAGGTATAGCTACCACTGCCGCCGGTAACACCCGTTAATGTTATTACATTGCCGTTCTGTTGTGGCTGGTCGCTCGGAATATCCAGAGGCTCCGGCGGCGTTTTCCCTTTGGGCATTAACCACACAGCATGGTCCTTGGCTTCTGTAAGTTCCATGTCTTGTAAAGCAGAATCGAAACCAACAAATTCAAAGTAGTCGATCTTAGTTGTGCTATTTGGAGTTGTAAAAGCTGCGCCATTTAGGTTATATTGATGAAAAAATAATTTGTATGGTCTTGCTGGTTCATTCAGATTTTCAATATCCAGCAAACAATTAGGATGCTCCATTGAAATATTATAACATTCGGGTTCAAACATGCTCTTATAGTTGCTTTCTGCAATGGCAGGTGAACCTTGCAAAATAACTTTACCGCAAGCTACACGTATGCCCTGAATAGTCCCCGTGCCTTTAACAGTAATCTCCGGCCACTTTCCAGAGATTCCACTATCTTGGATATAAGGCACAAAAATGCCGGTGCAATATTTATCTTCTGCATAACCACCCAGAATGGCCGCACCCTCAACAACCGCTGTGGCATAGCCTTGCAGCCCCAGCGCCGCATTGTTTTCAAGGTTGGCGGTATGGATCTTGCCGCCGTAAATATGCACCTCGGCCTTGGACGACTCGCTTTGTCCCACGGCATAAACAGCAGCCCGGTATGTACCATTATCGCTGTTAAAAGTTTTTTTTGCTCTCAGTGTGCCGCCGTACATATTAAAAGTGCCATAAACATAAACAACGTCAAACTCTATACTATTTTTATTTGCAGATATGCCGCCGCCACTTTGGCAATCGCTCAGATTGAAAGTTGCGCCGTTTTCCACATTAATAAAACCAATCCTGTTGTCATAATTGAATTCATTATCATAATAATATATCGTATGCCCATTCAGGCACAAGTTAACAGTGCTGCCGTTGGCAATTTTTATACTATCCTTAAGGCAATCATTTCCATTATTGGAATCTAATGTTCCAATATCTCCAGTCAGATAATAATTGCCTGCTGGCAGGACATGGCCTGTCAGCTTCTCTATTGCGTCCCGCGTCAGCGGCTGCCATTCAATACTATCTCCATGCGCGCCATCATGCGTGCAGCTTGTGCCGCAAACCGGGTGGTTTGCATGTTCCCCGTCCCCTGCCCGCATGAACAAAAGCGCCACGTCCGGCAATCCTTTATAAACCGGATCGTCCGGCGCAGCCTGTTCGGCCTGTCCAGCCTGGACAGCCTGGACAGCCTGTCCAGCGCCAGCTGTGGCGCCATCTGTGGGGTTAGCCGCGGCATTAGCTTCGTCAGCCATCGCCGAAACCTGCCCCAGCCCTAAAAGCAAACCCAGGCCAAGGCACAGGCAAAACGCCAGCGCCGCCCAGACGCTTTTCCTTTTCTTAAAAATCTCATTCTTCATCATTTTTGTAATTCGCCCCTTTCCAAACACCAACCAACAATGTTTTTAAAATTCATTGTTCACAAGGGTTATTATTCTTTATTCCGTAAGGAATAAAGAATAAGGGTATATACCCTTATTCAAAATTGCTGTTAAAAAAGCCAGTTATTTAATCATAACCCCAACGCCCAATCATAAAAAAAACTCCTCTCCTTATGCAGCATACTAAAAATGGCGATAAAATTGCTATTTTTAGTATGCCACAAAAAAGAGAAGAATGTTCTCGCTTTTGCGCCAATCGGCAATTTGGTTGTATCAATCCCTCAAAGGGGCACAATAATCTGCGTCAAAAAAGTATCCCCTTGCTTAGAGCATTGCGGCAGCCCCTCCAGGAACTTAACCTCACCGGAAACGCCGTTGCCCACCTCAATTAACAGCAGACCATTATTATTATAAGCCTTAACTGTCAGCCACGGCAGCAGCGCCCGGCTGTTGGCCTCGCAGGCGTTTTCCAGCACATTGCCCAAAACGGTGGCCAGCTCCAGCCCACCAAGCGCCATTTGCTCCGGAATAGCCGCCCGTATCTCACAGGCCACGCCCTCCGACTGACAACGGCTTTGATAAAGCCGCAGCAAAGCGTTGGCCACGGTGTTCTCGCAAAAAACCGGCAGTCGCTCATTATCCAGCAAAGCCTGATGTTCCGCCAGACAAGCCCTGGCTCCGGCCAAATCCCCCTGCTCAATATAGCCGCCAATGGCCGCCATATAATGCCGCATATCGTGCCGGTGCGCTCGTGCCTGCTCCACATATGCCCTCTCCGCGGCCAGCTGGCTTTCCAGCAGCTTACGCCGGGCTTCTTCGGCTCTGGCGGTTTGCTGCTGCCCCAGCATAATCACAATCCGCACCAGCGCCGCGTATTCCACCACCACCAGCGCCAGCTCCGTCAGCATAATAATCAGACAATAAACCGGCTCATAAGGATACTTGGCAATACACACCAGCGTAACCGCATAAACCACCGCCGCGCTTGCCAGCCCATAAAAAGCCGGCACACTCCAGTCGCCGCCAATATTTGCTTCCAGCGCGTCAACAACCTGCCGCCAGCGCCAGCACATCAGCAAAATTAACAGACCAAAAAACAGCGTCCGCAGAACCACCGAAGCCCACTGGTTGTTGGGGAAAAAAATCAGCCCCATTATATAAGCCGTTTGCTGCATTAAATAAAAAATTGTTACATATATCGAAAACAGGCATAGCTTTTTCAGCCACGGCCCTCGGGATAAACAGACATAACAGACAATATAAGACGTCATAGTTATCACTGAAAGCCCACTATAAATCCAGGAAACCTCAAATAAACCCAAATATGTCAGCAACACCGAAACAAAAGTGCTGCCCAGGCAGAGCAACGCCCAAACCCAGCGGTTCACCCAGCGCGAAAAGCGACAATCCGTCATTATATAAAACATCAGTGAATGACCGGCATACAGGCTGAAATAGCGCCCCAATTCAAAATAAAATCCATTCATTTAACAGGCCCTCCCGGATTGGCTTCAGGAAACATATAAGCAAAAAACGCCTCGCGCGTCCGCCGAAAATCCCCCTCTTTCAGCGGAATAACCGCCCCACTGTGCATGACAATTCCCTGCGCGTTGATGGTGCGGATAGCGTTCTGGTTCACGATATAGCCCCGATAAGGCGCAATAAACTGCCCCGGCGACATCTGACACAGCTGCTCATACAAAGCGGAAAGGCTCTGCCGCTGCTCCTCCAACACCCCACTTTGCGTGTGTACCACCCGGCTGCGCTCCACGCTCTCAATATACTCAATCTCTGCCAGCTGCACAATATATGGCGCGCCGCTTTTCAAATGCAATATCAGGCGTTGATTGTCCGGCCCGGCGCAAGCCGCCAGCGCCCTGTCCAGCGCCCCGGCCAACTGCTGGGAGGAAAATGGCTTCAAAAGATAATGCACCGCCCCCAGGGCAAAAGCCTCCACAGCAAAATCCTGCGAGCAGGTAAGAAAAATGAACTCAATATGTTTTAAATGCCGGGCAAGCTCCCAAGCCGCCTCCGTCCCCAACACGCCCGGCATATATACGTCCAGCAGGGCAATATCCCAAACCGCGCCCTGCTCCAAAGCGTCCAGCATCTGCGAAGGATTGTTAAACGCATCCACCCGAAAGGTATGCTCCACCTGCGCGGCACAATATTCCTCCACCGTCCGCCGGATATAAGCCAAATCTTTCTCTTCATCCTCACAAATTACAATACTCAGCATACAAACGGCTCACTTTCTCTAAAATTGTTTAAAAATATATCACAAATTTTGTTTTTTGGCAAGAGCGCATTTTTTCAACTTTGAATTGTAAATCCACAATCTACTATATAGAGGACAGCGAGAAAACGCTCTTAAAGGTGGTACTCCACCAAAACAAAAAAACGAACTAGAAGCCAACCAGCGGTGGGTTCGGTTTTTTTACGTCTTTTTTCTGTGCAGCGGCATATAAATTAATACTTCAATCTGTTGCCTGGGGAGGAAAAAGAGCTTTGAGTGCCAAGAAAAAACGCTTTTCGCGTATGCAAAGTATGTTTGCCGACGCCCTGGAAGTGCCGGAGGAGATCGCGCTGGATTTGCCCCGCGTAACCCTGCTGGGCAATATCAGCCTGGAGGTGGAAAACCACAAGGGAATTATCAGCTATTCAGCCAAAGAGGTTCGGCTGCGCGTCAACGACGGTTATTTAATCGCCCGCGGCAACAACTTCAAACTGCGTAGTATCCGCAAAACCGACGTTTCACTGGAGGGCGAAATCAATAACCTGGCTATAATTTTAGACGCAGAGAGCGAAAGCGATTTTAACAATGGCTGGCTGAACCAGGAGGATTTGGAAAAGCTGCTGCAAGAAGAGTTAGCCGAACAAACGGAGGAATAAACATGCTGACAATCCTATTAAGCTGGCTTAGGGGGTATGTAGTGCTGCATATCAGCGGCAGCGGCCAGGAAAGGCTGCTAAATCTGGCCTTGCAGCGGGATATTGACGTTTACGACATCAACTGGCTGACCGAAGATTTGCTGGAGGTTAAAGCCGCCTGGCAAGAGTTGGGGCGACTGAAAAAGATTGCCAAGGTTACTGGATGCAGTCTGCAAATTCGCCGCAGCCAAGGACTGCCCTTTGTCTACCGCTATCTGCGCCGGCGTAAAACTCTGGCCGCCGGTCTGCTTTTGTTTGCGCTGGGCCTGCTGGGCCTTTCGCAAATAGTTTTTCAGGTTCAAGTGCTGCCGCAAGAAAGCCTGACCCATCTTGATGAGCAAACCGTTCGCCAACAGGCCGCGGAGCTGGGTATTAAGCCCGGCGCGCTTTGGCGGCGGCTGGATTTTGACCAACTGGCCGAGCAGCTTAAACAAAATGTGGCCGAACTCTCCTGGGTATACATTGAACGCCAGGGTACAATCTTAAATATCAAAATTGCCGAGCGTTCCATTTATCCGGAGGAATTGGAGAACGCCACCATTGGCGCTATCTGGGCCAACCGCGACGCCTTGATTGAAGATGTGTTAATCAAACACGGCCAGGCTATGGTGAACCACGGCGATACCGTACAAAAAGGAACGCTGCTGGTATCCCCTCTGGCCGATGGCCGCGCCGACGCAATCATCAAGGCGCGGGTTTGGTATGAGGGTTACGGCGAGGCTCCCCTCAAGGAAAAAGTTGTGCAGGAGGCCGCCGAAAGCCGCCGCCTATACAAACTGCTTAAGGGCGAGGCCCAACTGCAAATCTGGGGCTGGCCGCCGGCCGCCGAGGGCGAAAACATGACGCTGGAGAGCGAAACGCTGGAGGGTTTCCAATTCAACGGCCGTCCCCTGCCCTTACAGGTGGAGGTCATCTGTGCGCAAACCGTTTTCTGGCGCAGCAACAGCGAGGCCGAGGCCAAAGCCAAAGCGCTGGCCCAGGCCCAAAGCAGCATCAAAGCGCAAATTGACGGCGAAAATCAACTGCTGGACGAACAGGTTAGTTATCAGCTGCTGGCCGGCGATATTTGGGCAGCCGACCTGCGCTGGGAGTGCCTGGAGGAGATCGGCGAGCGCAAACGCTGAATTTGGCTATTGCATTTTGCTTGGGGCTATGCTATAATATATTATATCATGCGTTGGCAGACGCACGACAGTCGCAGCCCCTGTCGTTAAACAAAACAACCTCTGGCAACTAAAAGGGCTGTTTGCTAAGCCCTTTTTTCTTTTACCTCAAATCCCCCGATACATTATAAACAGCAGTGTATTTACAAATAGCATATAAAATATATTATAAATAGGAAGAAAGTGATTTTATGTATAGTCTGCAAGCTGAGGCAAACTTTGACGCCGCACATTTTTTGGCCGGCCACGCCGGTAAATGCCGCAATCTGCACGGCCACCGCTGGCTGGTACGCGCCGAAATTGCCGGCGAGGAACTGCAAAGTCAAGGCAGCGCACGCGGTATGCTGGTGGATTTCGCCAGCTTTAAGCAAGCTTTAAAACAGCTGGCCAGCGCCTTGGACCACAAATTTATTTTCGAGCAGGGCAGCCTGCAACCGGCAACCGTCGCCGCCCTGCAAAGCGAGGGTTTCGCCCTGTTTGAACTGCCTTTCCGCCCAACCGCGGAAGAGTTGGCGCGCTGGTTTTATCAGGCGCTGGCCGAGCAGCGGCTTAAACCGACCCAGGTTTGGGTTTATGAAACCCCGGAAAACTGCGCCTCCTATTATGAGCCGCCAACCGGGCCGTCCGCGAGGTGAACCATGTTTAATATTGCCGAAAAATTTGTCAGTATCAATGGCGAGGGGCAGCGCGCCGGTCAGCTGGCGGTTTTCATCCGTTTTTTTGGCTGCAATCTGCGCTGCGCCTACTGCGACACCGCCTGGGCCTGGGAATTTGACCAACCCGGCGAACGCCTCTCCGCCCAGCAGATTTATGAATATATCAAACAGACCGGCGTCTGCAACGTTACCCTGACCGGCGGCGAGCCGCTGCTCCAACCGGATATACTTTCCCTGCTGCAAATTTTGGCCGCCGACCGCCAAATCAGCGTGGAAATTGAAACCAACGGCAGCCAACCGTTGGACAAGGTTTTGGCCCTGCCCAACCGCCCGCTTTTAACAGTGGACTACAAACTGCCCGCCAGCGGCATGGAAAATCTAATGCAAACCGCCGGCCTAACCCGGCTGGACAAGCGCGACGTGGTAAAATTCGTCTGCGGCAGCCAGGAGGATTTGCGGCGCGCCGCCGAAGTCTGCGCACAATTTCAGTTATGCGCCCGCACCAACGTCTATCTAAGCCCGGTTTGGGGACAAATTCAGCCGGCGGATATGGTGGATTTTATGCGCGCCAACCGAATGAACAATGTCAGCTTGCAGCTCCAGCTGCACAAATTCATCTGGCCGCCAGACGCGCGCGGCGTTTAATTACAATTTAATTTATATTATAAAGAGGTATATTTTTATGAAAGCATTAGTTTTAGCCTCCGGCGGCGTGGACAGTACCACCTGCCTGGCGCTGGCCGTCAAGGAATGGGGCGCGGAAAATGTTATTGCCCTTTCCCTCTTCTACGGCCAAAAACACGCCAAAGAACTGCGATCTGCCCGTCAGTTAGCTGAATATTACCACACCGAGCATTTGCAGCTGGATCTAAGCGAAATTTTCCGCTTTGGGGACAACGCCCTGCTGGCCGAGTCCAGCCAGGAAATTCCCCGGCAGAGTTACGCCGAGCAGCTAAGCCAAAAGACGGGGCCGGTCGCCACCTATGTTCCGTTCCGCAACGGCCTGTTTATCGCCGCCGCCGCCAGCATTGCCCAGGCCAGAGAATGTGGTCTGCTTTATTACGGCGCGCATCAGGACGACGCCGCCGGTTCGGCCTATCCCGATTGCAGCGAGGCCTTTCAGCAGGCCATGGCCGAAGCCATTTGGCAAGGCTCCGGCCATGCGCTTAAACTTACCGCTCCGTTTATCCACAACAACAAGGCCGAAGTCGTCGCCAGGGGGCTGGAGTTAGGCGTGCCCTATCAACTGACCTGGAGTTGTTATGAGGGCAACGACCTGCCCTGCGGCCAATGCGGAACCTGCCGCGACCGGCTGGCGGCTTTCCGCCAAAACGGCGCAGTCGACCCACTCGTCTATCCCGCGAATATTCAGCAAAAAGGAGAAACAAGCCATGAGCAGAACTAAAGAGGATTTGCCGGGTATCAGTCAGCTGGGCGCCCGGCACACCGCCTATCCCACCGACTATGCGCCGCAGGTTTTGGAAACCTTTGAAAACAAACACCCCGCTAATGATTATTTCGTAAAATTTAACTGTCCGGAGTTTACCAGCCTTTGCCCGGTTACCGGCCAGCCGGATTTTGCCACTATTTATATCAGCTATGTTCCGGACAAGCTGCTGGTGGAAAGCAAAAGCCTAAAGCTGTATCTTTTCAGCTTCCGCAACCATGGCGACTTCCACGAGGACTGCGTTAATATTATTATGAAAGATTTAATTCAGCTTTTGCAGCCCAAATATATTGAGGTCTGGGGCAAGTTTTTGCCTCGCGGCGGTCTTTCCATCGACCCCTACTGCAACTTCGGCCAGCCCGGCACCCGCTGGGAAAAAGCCGCCGCCGACCGCCTGCTATGGCACGATATGTACCCGGAAATGGTTAATAATCGTTAATCAACATGATATTTTATAATTAAAAGTTAGCTTGACAAAATTTGTTAGAAGTATTAAAATATGATTGGCCGTTCCCAGAGTGGACGGGAATGGCAGGCACCACATAAGTTGGTAGGCGGTTAGTCAATATCTCCCGAAAGGGGGTGAGGCTCTATGCCAATTAAGCTGGTCTTTCATATTGGAAACTTAAAAATTTCCATAGAGATTAAGTTTAGACATAGTAAAAATCGCCACTCAGCCGAATAAGTGACGATTTTTATTTTACAATAAAATTGTTATAAATCTGGCTAACCGCTTATCAGTGGTGCCTTTCTTTTATTATTATAGTAGTTTTGCCCCGGTTTGTCAATAGCTAAAATAGTTTATCGAACAAAGAAAGTTTTAGCTGTTTGCGAATATAGCCGCCGTTGGCATAACCGCGCTTTTCCGCCTCTTTCAGCAGTCTGGCCGCCTGACGTTTATCGCCGCTCTTGCCCAGGGCAAAGGCATAGTTAGCCAAAATTGTTGGGTAATCGCGGTCGTTAAGCTTATTGGCGGCGTCCAAAAGCCAAACCGCCTTAGCGTAAAGTTCGCAGGCGTCGGTATAATTTTCCTGCACCAGATACACGCCGCCCAAATTGGCATAAGCCCAGGGGTCGTCGCGGCTGATTGCCAACACCTGCTGATAGCACTCCACCGCCTTATCCAAAAAACCGGCCGCCCGATAAGCGCGCCCCAGCTTGTTCCAAATCATGGTATCATCCGGCTTAAGTTTCAGGGCAAAAGCCAACAGCCGCGCCTCCGTGCCATAATCGCGCTTTTGACGGCATTTTTCCGCGTCCATCAGCAAATCCATAACCTTGGTATCGCGCATTTCCTTATCGACTGCGTTGTCAATCGCATTATCGTTATCAAACATTTTTATACCTCCCGCTGCTATACGCCGAAAATATTAGCATAAGCAATCCCCCAAATGCCAAAAGTCAACACCAGAATAATTGGATTAAGCTTAAACTTACGCAGCAGCAGAAACGAGAGCAAAAACAGCGCCAATTCATAGAACGACGTGATATTCTCAAAGGCCAGCACCACCGCCGAGCCGGCGGTCAGCGCCACCACCATGGGCCGCACCCCGGAAATTATCTGGCGCAGCGTGGGGTTATCCGGATTATGGCGCAACAGATACATCAAACCCAAAATAATAAAATAGGCCGGCACCACCAGGCCGAAGGTGGCCAGCAACGCCCCGGGGATACCGCCGATTTTAAAACCGGTGTAGGTGGCGGTGTTGACGGCCACCGGCCCCGGCGTAGACTGCGAGATCGCCAGCATATCCGTATATTCCTGCACCGTCAGCCAGCCATGAACATTCACCACCTGGTTTTGGATAAAGGCAATCATGGCATAGCCGCCGCCAAAATTCAGAATACCAATAAAAATAAAGGTGAGAAAAAGCTGCAAAAGTATCGGCATCTATTCCGCCTCCTTTGGTTGGTCTTTTGGCGGCTGCCCGCGCTTCAGGCGGGGATAAAGCAGCCCCAGCACCGCGCCGCAGATAATCACCAGAACGGTGTTGATTGAGGCCAAAAGCAGCATGGCCAGCCCCAAACCCAGCAGACAATAATCAAAACGCGACTGCACCATGGTTTTGCGCAGCTTAAGCGCCGCGTCCAGCAGCAGCGCCGCCACAATTGGCCGCACCCCGGCGAAAAACTGTTGCAGCCAGTCAATGTTCTGCCCCTGCAAAATCATATAGGCCAGAATTAAAATAATCACAATGGAGGGCGTAACCATGCCCAGCATGGCCGCGGTAGAGCCAACAATCCCCCGCTGGGTATAGCCGATATAAATAGCCGCGTTGATGGTGAACGCCCCCGGCGCGCTGTTGGTGATCGCCAGCATATCGGCAAACTCTTCATCGTCCAGCCAATGCTTATCCTCCACCACCGCTTTCTGAATAAACGGCAGCATCACCGCCCCGCCGCCAATGGTAAACAAACCAATTTGGGCAAAAACGTTAAAAAGTTCCCAAAGCCTGGTCTTTGCAGGTTCCGGCATCATATTTCCTCCTTTTGGCAAAAATATTATAATAATTATAACACACTATTTGACAAAAAGAAAGAATTATAATATAATTAAAAGATAAAAAACAAGCTTAATTAAGAGGTGTTAAGATATGAGTTTAAAAGTTACTTTCCCGGACGGGCAAAGCCGGGAATTTGCCGAACCCCAATCGGCTATGGATATTGCCAGGTCAATCAGCGGCAAACTGGCCAAAAAAGCCCTGGCCGCCAAAATTGGCAACGCTGAGGGCGAACGCATTGTCGACCTGAGCACCCCGCTGGAGGGCGAGCTTCAGCTGCAAATCCTGACCTTTGACGACGCCGAGGGCAAAAAAGTTTTCTGGCACAGTTCCGCCCACATTATGGCGCAGGCCATTAAACGCCTGTTCCCGGACACACAGTTCGGCATCGGCCCGGCTATTAAAGAGGGTTTTTATTATGATGTGGACAGTTCACATGTTTTTGTGCCGGAGGATATGGAGCCTATCCAGCAGGAAATGCTGAAAATTGCCCAGGAAAACTTGCCCTTTCAGCGCGCCGAGGTCAGCCGCGACGAGGCGTTGGCGTTCTTCAAAGCGCGCGGCGAAAGCTACAAGCAAATTCTGATTAACGACCTGCCGGAAGACGCGACAATCAGCACCTATACCCAGGGCGATTTTACCGACCTCTGCCGCGGGCCGCATTTGCCATCTACCGGCCTGATTAAGGCGGCGGCGATTTTGAGTTTTGCCGGCGCTTACTGGCGCGGTGATTCCAAAAACAAAATGCTCCAACGCATTTACGCCATCACTTTCCCCGATAAAAAAGAACTGGACGCTTATCTTTTCCGCCTGGAAGAGGCCAAAAAGCGCGACCACCGCAAGCTGGGCGCAGAGTTGGGCCTTTTCACCTTTGTTGACGAAGGGCCGGGATTCCCGGTGTTTTTGCCCAACGGCATTGTTCTGCGCAATCAACTGGAAGCCTACTGGCGCGAAATCCACAGCCAGGCCGGCTATGTAGAGATACGCACGCCGGTTATCCTAAACCGCTCGCTTTGGGAACGCAGCGGCCATTGGGATCACTATAAAGAAAATATGTACTTCACCAAAATTGATGATGAGGATTACGCAATCAAGCCGATGAACTGCCCCGGCGGGATTTTGGTTTATAAACAGGGGCTGCACAGCTACCGCGACCTGCCCCTGCGCATTGGCGAAATCGGTCTGGTACACCGCCACGAGCTTTCCGGCGCTCTGCACGGCCTGATGCGCGTACGCGCCTTTTGGCAGGACGACGCGCACATCTTTATGCTGCCCGAACAAATCACCCAGGAGATTATTGGCGTAACCCAGCTGATTGATAAGGTTTACAAACAATTTGGTTTCAGCTATTTTGTGGAGCTTTCCACCATGCCGGAGGATCACGCCGGCGACGACGCGGTTTGGGAGCGCGCCACCCAAGCGCTGAAAGACGCTATGGACGCGATTAATATGCCCTATCAAATCAATGAGGGCGACGGCGCTTTCTACGGCCCTAAGCTGGACTTCCACCTGACCGACAGCATCGGGCGCACCTGGCAGTGCGGCACCATCCAGCTGGATTTTGTGATGCCGGAGCGTTTCGACATCAATTATATCGGCGAGGACAATCAAAAACACCGCCCGGTGATGATTCATCGCGTCTGCTTTGGCAGTATCGAACGTTTTATCGGTATTCTGATTGAGCATTACGCCGGCGCGTTCCCGCTGTGGTTAAGCCCCGTGCAGGCCAGAATTTTGACGATTACCGAACACCAAAACGAATACGCCAAGCAGGTGGCCGGGCAGCTGAAAGCCCAGGGCCTGCGCGTGGAAACCGACCTGCGCAATGAAAAAATCGGCTATAAGATCCGCGAGGCACGCAACCTGAAAACACCCTACATTCTGGTTGTCGGCGCTAAAGAGGCCGAGGCCGGCGCACTGGCAGTGCGCAAGCGCGGCAGCGAGGAAAGCGTGGTTATGCCGGTGGCCGAATTTGCCGCCCAGGCCAAAGCCGAGGCTGACGCCCGCGGACTAACATTCTAAATTTAACTGCACAAAAAAGGGAGTTGCCCCAAATAGCAACTCCCTTTTTTATGTTATTATTTCATCTTCACCAGACGCGGATTGGGCGTTTCGCCGGGAACCCGTCCCCGCTTTGCCACTGGCTGACCGTTGACCTCTTTCAGATCCATTGTCATGTCAATGGCCGGCGCGGCAGAAATATAGCTGCCCACGCCAAAAGCGTCCGCTCCGGCGGCGGCAAGTTCCTGCACACGCGCCGGAGTCAGCCCGCCGGATACGAAGATTTTCACATAATCAAAACCCTCCGCGTCCAGCCGCTGGCGCAGCTCGCTTACCAGGCCAGCGGTTACGCCGCCCCGCTCCGAGGGCGTGTCCAAACGCACGCCCTGCAAGCGCCGCCCCATTTGACGGGCCACGCGCAGCGCTTCCTCCACCTCGTCGTGGAAAGTGTCCACCAAAATCACACGCGGCGCGTTTTCCGGCATAAATTTATCATAGGCGGCGGCGGCCTGAACGGTATCGCCAACCGTCAAAAACAAAGCGTGCGGCGTGGTGCCGGAGGGATATTGCCCCAAAAGCTTGGCCCCCAAAATACAGCTGCAAGCATCGCAGCCGCCCACCACCGCTGCCCGCTCCATAACCGGAGCCACCGCCGGGTGAATATGCCGCGATCCAAAGCAGGAAACCGGCTTGTCCGGACTGGCCGCCTTAATTTCTCTGGCGGCAGTCGCCCAGCCGCTGCTGCTGGCTAAAATCCCCAGCAAAGCGGTTTCATAAACGCCAAAATCAGCATAGCGCCCTTTAATCCGGCAAACCACCTCTTTGGGGCTCATCTCGCTGCCCTCGGGCAGGGCCCAAATATCCACCGGAACCTCCTTAAACAGCGCTAAAAGCTCCTCAATCCCCACAAACATCCCAGATTTGCGGCCAAAAATTTCCGCCGTAACCACTGCGTCATCTAAATTTAGCTGCTGCAAAATATCCTGCGTTTTCACAAAATAAATATCGCTGGTAGCGCCGGCCAAAATCTCCTCATGGGTGGCCGAATGTAAACGGCGATCCGGACCAGGCGTAAAGTCATCAATCTCCTGTACCGTACTCATCAGCTTGATTTTCTGTTCAGACATACAAATTCCCCCGTTTTTGTCTTTTCACGACAAAAAATATATTATATAAATCTAATTTTTTTTACAAATTTAATATAATTCCTGATATTCCTGATAAATACGCAAAACCTTATCCACATATTTTTGGGTTTCATTAAAGGGAATATCCGCCAGATTTTCGCCGGTACCGTCCCAGACGCCGTCCCGCAGCCAGCGCGCCACGTTGGTTTGCCCGGCGTTATAGGAGGCCAGCGCCTTGCAGACGTCCCACTGCCAATAATCCAGCAAAAAGCGCAGATACTGGCAGCCCAGCTTAATATTATATTCTGGCTCGCAAAGCCTGTCTTGCTCGTAGGCATAGCCGCCTTTGGCCGCCAACCACTCCGCCGTTGAGGGCATCAGCTGCATCAGCCCCAGCGCGCCGGCCTTAGATTCCGCGTCCTCCACAAAATTGCTTTCAGCCTTAATCACCGCCGCCACCAGATAGGGATCAATATCCATGCTTTCAGCCTCAGCGCTGATGATCTCAAAATAATCCACCGGATAGATATAATAAGGCAGCTTTTGCCTGGCCAGCAGACCGCCCAAAACCAGCGCCGACATCAGCAAAATCAAAATCAACAGCCCCCGCCGGCTAAGAGTTCGGCGGCGGCGCCGCGGCAGCGGCGCACACCGGCTTATAAGTTTAGTATTGGTTTGAACCTTCAGATTTTCGATTGTGTTATTCCTCCTGAAAACTATTTTCCGCAATAAATTGCTGCCACACGTTTTGCAGCTCATCGGCTAATTCTTTACGTCCTCTATTATTATGCACAATATAGCGCGCATATTTCGCTTTTTCGGCCTGGGCCATTTGATTATTCATCCGTGCCAAGGCCTGCTCCTGGCTCAACTTATCTCTGGCCATCACCCGCGCCAGGCGCACGTCGTCGTCCGCCCAAACCAGCCAAAGCTGATCCAACAGCGGCAGATAATCGGCCTCCACCAAAAGAGCGGCCTCCACAACTACCACCCTGTCCGGCTGCTCCGCCTGGGCGGCGGCAATTTTCTGGCAAAGCACCCGCCGCACCGCCGGGTGAATAATACCGTTCAGCCTGGCCAATTCGCACTGGTTGTTAAACACCAGTTCTGCCATACGCGGCCGCAGCAGCCTGCCGTCCTCTGAAAAATATTCCGCCCCAAAGCTATTCCGAAGCTGCTGATAGGCTTCACCGCCCGGCTCGGAAACGCTGTGCCCCAACACATCAGCATTCAGACACAGACAACCGCGCTTGGCCAACATATGGCAAACCGTAGTTTTGCCGCTGCCGATATTTCCCGTAAGCCCAATAACCGCCACTCCAAAATGCTCCTCTCCGAAATTCCGTTTTCACAATTTTCTTAATTTTGTCTGGTTTTTTAAGACGATACTTTAGCATTATACACTATTTTTCCAACAAATACAATCCCAAAATACTTATTTTTGTAAATTACCCGCAATATAATAACCCAAACGATTTGCCAAAGCAAGCAGATAATAGCAAAAAATGGCGGAAAGCATTGCATATAGCCAAAAGCTGTCCAGCAAAATGCCCAGCGCCAGGCCGCCGGCCAGAGAATCCAGCGCCAAAGCCACCCCCAAAGCCACCGCCTCCCTAAGACTTATGCGCTTATCGGCATTATTATCCAGCGCAGACGGCCGCTGCCAAAGGCCGTTCAAGCCGGATTTGGAACCGTGCCCGCAGTATTTGGCAATCAAATAAACCGTAAACAACAGCAAAAACACCAGCGCCAGCCGGCTTAAAAGTTCGGTCGGCAGCCAGGCAAAAAGCCAGCCGCCCAAACCCATGGCCGCCGCCAAAAACAAAGCGGAAAGCGCCGCCACCAGCAGGCAGGCCGGGTTGGTAATCTTAACCCCGGCAAAGCCAAAAGCCAAACCGGTTAAAAAAGCGTCAAAGTTCAACAGCAATAAAAAAAGGCATAGCTCCCACATGACAAATCTCCCTTTCATATCCAAAGCTCTACCTTTGGTATATGAAAGCAGACAAGCCGCCGCTATACCTCTTGCATTTTATTTAGTCTGGCAGTGCGGGCAAAAATAGCTGCTGCGCCCCGCCACTTTAATCCGCTCAATCGCCTGCCCGCAGTTGGGGCAGGGCTGGCCGGATTTTTGGAAAACCCGCAAAAACTCCTGATAGCCGCCCTTTTGATTATTACCGTCCACATAATCTCGGAATGTGGTTCCCCGCTGCTCAATCGAAGCCTGCAAAATTTCCCGCATCGCCACAGCCAGACGCTGATTTTCCTCCGCCGTCAGACTGCCCAAAGGCCGCTCCGGATGCACCCCGGCCTGAAACAACACCTCGTCGGCATAAATATTGCCTAACCCCGCCACCATCCGTTGATCCAGCAGGGCCGCCTTAACCTGGCATTTAGGGCGGCGTTTGATTTTCTCCTGCCAATATTCGGCAGAAAATCCCGCGTCCAGCGGCTCCAGCCCCAGAGAATTTAGACCGCTGACCTGCGCCGGGTCCCCGGCCAGCCAAAAACGGCCAAAAGCGCGGGTATCGTTATAAACCAACTCGCTGCCATCGGCAAACTGTAAGCGGGCGTGATCATGCTTTTGCAATGGCTCGCCCTGCTGGTGATAAAGCAGCTTGCCCGTCATGCGCAAATGCACCACCCAAAACAAAGGCTGGGGCGTATCCAAACTGAACAGCAAATACTTGCCCCGGCGGTTAACCGCCGCCAGTTCAAGCCCGGCCAGACCGGCAAAAGCGGCCTCGTCGCCCAGAGCCAGCAGCGCAGGCTTAAAAATCTCTACCCTGGTTATTTTTTTATGCAGCACCAACCCCTGCAAACTGCGTCGAACGGTTTCTACCTCCGGCAATTCCGGCATTTTTATCCCCTCTCCCAACTATAATTTCCGCATATCATACCAATTTTCGCCCACCTTGGCGTCCGCCACCAGCGGAACTTTCAGAACAAACGCCCCCTCCATCGCCTGGCGCACCAATTCATTCATTTGCGGCAGTTCAGCCTGGGGAACGTCAAAAATCAACTCGTCGTGCACCTGCAAAAGCATTTTCGCTTGCAGCCCGGCCTGACGCAGGGCCGCCGCCGCCCGCAGCATCGCCAGTTTGATTATATCCGCCGCCGTTCCCTGGATGGGCGTGTTCAGCGCGGTGCGCTCGGCAAAACTGCGCAGATTAAAATTGCGGCTGTGCAGATCCGGCAGCCAGCGTTTGCGGCCGCACAGCGTTTGCACATAACCGTTCTCCCGGCCCTGCTCAACAATTTCTTTCATATAACGGCGCACGCCCGCATAACGGTCCAGGTAAGCGTCAATATAGGCCTTGGCCTCGGCCCGGCTGATTCGCAAATCCTGGGCCAGACCAAAATCACTGATGCCATAGACGATGCCAAAGTTCACCGCCTTGGCGCTGCGCCGCTGTTCCGGCGTAACCGAACCGATGTCGATACCCAAAACCTCGGCGGCGGTGCGGGCATGAATATCTTCATTATTAAAAAAGCTTTGCTGCAAAACCTGATCGTCAGAAATATGCGCCAGCACCCGAAGTTCAATCTGCGAGTAATCCGCCGCCAGCAACACACAGCCCGGCGAGGCGCAAAAGGCCTTGCGCAGCCGCCGCCCCATATCCGTCCGCACCGGGATATTCTGCAAGTTGGGATCGGTGGAAGACAGGCGGCCGGTGGCGGTTACAGTCTGGTTAAACGAGGTGTGCAGACGGCCGTCCTCGGCAATCAACGTTTGCAAACCCTCCGCGTAGGTACTGCGCAGTTTGGAGGCCGAACGAAAAGCCAGAACCTGCTCGGCAATTTCATATTGACCGGCCAGCTGTTCCAGAACCTCCACACTGGTGGAAAAACCGGTTTTAGTTTTCTTCAGCGGTTCAATGCCCATCTCGGCAAACAAAACCTCGCCCAGTTGTTTGGGCGAATTAATATTAAAGGAATGTCCGGCCAACTCATAAATCCGGGCGGCATGCGCCGCTTCCTGACTGGTAAACTCCCGGTTAAGGCTCTCCAAAGTGGCGCGGCTGACGACAATCCCCGCCGCCTCCATTTCCGCCAAAATCAGAATAAGCGGCTGTTCAATTTCATTATACAGTTCAAGCAGATTTTCCTCGGCCAGGCGCTGCCAGATTTTATCGGCCAGGCCACAGAGTGTGCTAATACCATAGGCCGCCAGCGCCGCCGGCTCCAGCTGCTTTTGCTGAACAGCGGAAACCGCCGGCCAGCCCAGATATCTGGCGGCCAGATTGTGCGCCTGATAATCGGCGGCAGCCGGGTCCAGCAGATAGGCCGCCACGGCCAAATCCTTAACCTCCGGCGCTGTCCGCACGCCGCTATAACGCAGCAGCAGAGTTAAAAGCTGCTTAACATCACAGCCGCAGATTTTGCGCCCGGCCAGCCAACCGGCAAAATCCGGTTCGGCCAGCGCGGCCAACAGCGCCTGTTTGTCCACCGCATAAATCTTCTCAGAACAGACCGCGTCGGCAAAAGCCCAAAAATCATTATAGACGTTAATATACAGCGTTTCAGCCGCCGCCAAAAGCCGCGCCAGCTCCGCCGGCATAAACAACAGTTCATAGGCGGGCATTTCAGCCTCTCGTCCGTCAATCGCTGTCGGTTCCGCTGTTTTAACTGCCTTATCCGTTTTGGTTGTTTGGGCAGCCTTCGGTTTATCCGGCGCGGTCAGGGGCTTTAACAGGCTGCTGAAACCCATCCGCTTATAAAAATCAATCAGCGGTTGGTTTTCCAACAAAGGCCGGGGTTGATAGTCATAACGGCTCAAATCCTCATAACCCGGCATATGGCAGTCAATAATCGCCAGCGTACGGGAAAGCAGCGCGCTGTCCCGCCCCTTTTCCAGCTTGGCGCGCAGAGCCTTGCCGCTTACATTGTCAATATTGGCAAAAACGCCGTCCAGGTCATGATATTCCGCCAGCAGCTTGAGGGCCGTTTTTTCACCGATACCGGCCACCCCGGGGATATTATCCGAGGCGTCGCCCATCAGCGCCTTAAGGTCGATCATCTGGACGGGGGTTAAGCCGTAGTGCTCCCGGAGGGCCGTCAAATCCCAAATTTCTGTAACCGAGATCCCCTTGCGCGTCATCATTACGCGCACATTTTCCCCAATCAGCTGATAGCTGTCCCGATCCCCGGTGAGAATCAGAATTTCATCGCCAGCCTCCGCCCCCAGACGGGCGAGCGTGCCAATAATATCGTCCGCCTCAAAGCCGGCCCGCTCCTCCCAAATAATGCCCATGGCCTCCAAAAGCTGTTTGCAGCTTTCAAACTGCGGAGAAAGTTCACTGGGGGTTTCGGCCCGCTGCCCTTTATAATCAGCAAAAAGTTCGGTACGGAAGGTGTGGCGGCTCTTATCAAAACAAACCGCCACCCGTTGGGGCTGTTCACTCTGCAAGACTTTGCCCAGCATGGTGATAAAGCCATAAACCGCATTGGTATACTCCCCCGCCGGGCTGGTGAGCAGCGGCAAAGCAAAAAAGGCCCGGTGCAGCAGAGAACTGCCGTCTACAATCAAAAATTTTTTGGGCATAAAATCTCCTTTATAAATTGCCGGCCTATCTGTGGTTATAGATCCAGCTTTTCAATCAATTCTTCCGGAATATCCGCGTTGCTGTAGACGTTTTGCGTATCGTCGTAATCCTCCAGCTTGCCAAGCAGGGTTAAAACCTTGGCGGCGGTTTCCTCGTCGGTAATCTCAATCGTGTTGGCCGGAATCATGGTAATCTCGGCGTTATCGGTGGCAAAGCCGGCTTCTTCAACAGCGTTCTTCACCGCCTCCAAATCATCGGTGGCGCAGATAATCTCCGCCTCCTCCGGATTATCGGTCTGCACGTCCTCCGCGCCTGCGTCTAAGGCCAGCAACATCAGCTCGTCCGCGTCCTGGCCCTCCTCCAGCGGCACGGTCAGCCGGCCTTTGCGCTCAAACATATAGGATACGCAGCCGGTTTCGCCCAAGTTGCCATTGTTGCGGGAAAAGAGATAGCGAATATCACTGGCCACCCGGTTGCGGTTATCTGTTAAAAGCTCGCACATAATGGCGATACCGCCCGCGCCGTAGCCCTCATAAATAATTTCTTCATAAGCCACGCCGTCCTGATTGCCGGCAGCTTTCTGAATTGCCCGGTTAACGTTATCCATCGGCATATTGGCCGCCTTGGCCTTTTGAATACACAAACGCAGACGGAAATTGGCCGTGGGGTCCGGCCCGGATTGACGCACCGCCACGAAAATCTCCTTGGAAATCTGGGTGAAGACTTTGGCGCGCGCCGCGTCTGCCTTGCCTTTTTTGTGTTTAATTGTCGACCACTTATTATGTCCTGACATAATTGAACCTCCAAAATATAATAAAAATCAAAAAACTTTTTGTTATTATATTTTACTAAAAATAATGCAATATGTAAAGGCATTTTCCATATTTTTATTTCTGGTTTGTGCCGGGGCTCAGCCAGCCCGCCAAAGCCGAATCTATGCTTAAATAGGTTTCCGGTATCGGGCCGACGATTACGCTCTCCACAATCGGCAGGGTATCGCTGATCTGGGTAAAGGTGGTCTGAAAAGGCATTAAAATGCCCATATCAACCACAATATCCAGCATAATACTGTGTCTGGTCTGGTTGATGCCGGCAGCGGAAAATTCATCATGAATGTTCACCGAAACCGAACCCAGCGGCAGCAGGGCCATTGTCAGGTTCGGCCCCTTATCCGCCAGCAGGGCGTTGCCGGTCAGCAGCCCCAGCGGAACTTTAATATCCTCCCGGCTTAGTCCGCCCAGTTTTTCTTCCAGGTCCCGGGCGATTGAGGTTACCAGACGGGTAATCTTCACCGTATCCGGCTGCATCAGGGTTACCCGCCCCTCTGTGTCGGTGGATACGTTGATCAGCTGTTGATAGGCCACGCCGTTGCCCAACTGGTCATAAACGGCCTCGTTAATCAGGCGCACCACTGCCAAATGCACCTGCTGTGCCGCCACCTGCTCCAAAATCGGTTTAAGCGCCGCGTCCAGAACTGTAAAAACACCTATTGAGAGCGCCAGAAAGGTCAGCAGATACAGACGCCAGCGCAGCCGCCGGCGGCGCCGCGCCGCCCCCCTTTTGCCCACCAGATCAACCAAACTCACTTGTCCTCACCACTTTTTATCCCAAAAAACAACATTTTAGCAAACATCAGGCATAAAAAAACAGTAATTATCTGGAAAAATATTGCCTGCCCCGCAAAAATGTGCTATACTATATAAAGTATCTATTTATATGCTCCAGGCATTTTAAAATAGAAGTGATATTGTAGGAGTAGGCAGGAGGAAAAGTAAACTTTATGAGTAATCCAACCAATAACGGAGCAGGCAACGGCCTGCGAAACAATAATCTTTGGGACAACGACCGGCGATACAACGCGGCTAAAAACGCCCGGCCAACCGCGCGCTCGCTGGCGCCGCAGGTATCGCCCAGCCCCCAGACGCCGCAGCCCGCGCCGGCCGGCGCGGCTGCCACCCCGCCCCCATCCGGCGACCGGCGCAAAAAAAAGCGCAAGCTGAAAAAACGGCGTATTTTGCTGGCCATATTTATGACCTTTTTCGTGCTGTTCGTAATCGGCTCCTGCGCGACGGCCGCCTATGTGGCCCATGTTCTGAAAGGCCTGCCGGACTGGGACGAAACCGTTCTGGCCTCGGATAAAACCACGTTCCTTTACGACGCTAACGGCCAGCTTTTCAGCGAACTGCACTCACACGAAAACCGTACCTACGTTAAACTGTCGGATATGCCGGATTACCTGATCGATTGTCTGATAGCCACCGAGGACACCCGTTTTTACAAACACCACGGCGTAGACGTGATCCGTATCGGCGGCGCGCTGCTGGTTGACCTGCGTAAGTGGGATTTCAGTCAGGGCGCGAGCACGATTACCATGCAGCTGGCGCGTACCGCCATTTTGGACGACCGGGATAAAAACATTGACCGCAAAATCAAAGAGGCCGCCCTGGCCTTGCAGCTGGAAAGCGAATATTCCAAAGACGACATTCTGGCCATGTATTTAAATGAAGTATATTTCGGCCACAGCGCCTACGGCGTACAAGCGGCCAGCCAGACGATCTTCGGTAAAGACGTTTCGGATATTTCCATGGCCGAGGCCGCAACCTTAGTGGGCATTGTGCGCAACCCCAGAGTGTATTCGCCGATTTTGAATCCGGAAAACTCCGATAAAGTTAAACGCCAGGTTCTCACCAACCTGGGCAACTATTTCGGCGATAAATACAGCGCCGCTGATATTGCAGCCGCCAAGGAAGAGATTGTGCAGACCGGCGAAACCGCCTATGAAACCGCCTATAACTACCCCTGGTACACCGACTATGTGATTGACTGCGGCGAAGATATTCTGGCCTCTTTGGGCTATGCCTCGTCCAGCATCTACACCGGCGGCTACCGCATTTATACCACTCTCGATCCGGACGTGCAGCAGCTGATGGAAACCGCTTTTGCCGAAAGCGAAAATTTCCCCTCCACCAGCTCGGACGATATTGTGGAAAGCGCCATGGTGGTGCTCTCCACCCAGAATAATTCTATCCTGGGCCTGGTGGGAGGTCGGGAATACGCTACCAAACGCGGCTATAACCGCGCTACGGATATGAAGCGCCAGCCTGGTTCCACCTTTAAGCCAATTGCCGATTACGCCCCGGCGATCGAGGCCGGTTATTCCCCGGCCACCGTGGTGAACGACGTACGCACCACCTTTGGCACCAACTGGACGCCCGTTAACTATGACGGCAAATACCGCGGCATTATCTCTATGCGCACCGCCGCTCAAAACTCCGTCAATGTGGCCTCAATCAAATTTTTACAGCTGGCCACCATTCCCAACTCGCTGACCATGCTGGCTAAAATGGGGATTGACCTTGACGAGGTACAGGACAACAACCTGAGTATCGCCCTGGGCGGCATCACCTACGGCGTATCCCCGCTGCAAATGGCGGCGGCCTACGGCACGCTGGCCAACGGCGGCGTCTATACCAAACCCTGGTGTATCACCCGCATTGAAGACAGCCAAAACAAAGTAATCTACGAAAACGAGCTGGTGCAGAACATCGCCATGAAAGAAACCACCGCTTATCTGGTTACGGATATGCTGCGCACCGTTACCACCTCCGGTACCGGCACCCGCGCCCAGCTATCCAATCGCGACGTGGCCTCCAAAACCGGTACGGTGCAGCTGCCGGATCTGAGTTACTTCAAGGGCTTAAACGGCAACCGCGACGCCTGGTTTGCCGCCTATACCCCGGAGATGGTGGGCATTGTCTGGATGGGCTATGATAACGATAAAGACGCCAACGGCAAGGTGCAGTATCTGCGCCAGATTTACGGCGGCAAATATCCGGCCCTGATCTGGAAGTACGTTATTGGCGGAGCCAGCGCCGACCTGCCGGAAAGCCGGTTCAAACGGCCGGCGGGCATTGTGGGCGTAACGGTAGACGCCAAAACCGGTATGCTGCCCAGCGAAAGCACCACCCAAACCGTCAGCGAACTTTTTGATAAGGACAATGTGCCAACCAGTTCCGCCGAAAAAATCAACTCCGCAGTGATTTGTACCGAAAGTAATTTGCTGGCTACAGATTTTTGTCCGGAAACAGAAACTCTTTATAAGATACCGGAGCCCGACGAAAGCAACCACACCGGTTCTTCCAGCCTGCCAGAGGATTACTGCACACTGCACGCTATGCCGCCGGATCTGATTGATATTTATAATCCCGACAATAATCAGAACAACGAACAAACGTCCAATAATCCCAACGGGCTGCCGGATACCTTGCCGCCCAGCGGCCCCCAGACCACCACCCCCAATCAATCGAACAATTCAACACCCAGCGGCAATCAGACGCTAACGGCTCCAAACAGCGTTAAGGCCAACAAAACGGCCAATTCCAGCGTTAATGTCAGCTGGGCCAGCAGCAACAGCGGCAACATTAAATATCAGGTGGACTATTGGACCGAGGGAGAAAAACACATCACTGTTACAACCTATTTTACAGATTTAACGGTTTCTAATTTGCAGGACGGCAAAACCTATAACTTCCGGGTGCGCGCGCTTACCGACGCCGAGGACGCTTACAGTCCCTGGTCAGCCAACAGTACGGTTACAATATAACGGAGTTGAGCCTATATGTTTTTACGAAAACTTTTAAGGCTGCTTTACAGTCGCATTTTTATCATTGGTTTGCTGCTGATTGTACAACTGACCTTTATTCTCGCCACAATTATTATTCTGAACGACTCTTACTGGCTGGTTTCCATATCCACAACGCTTGCCAGTATTGGCATTGTGCTGCTGCTGATTAACAACGCTGAACAAAATCCCTCCACCAAACTGGCCTGGATTTTAGTTGTTCTGCTGCTGCCCATCGTGGGCGCAGCTCTCTATCTGATGTTCGGCTCACACTACGCATCCTATAAACTGCGCGGACAGGTTTTGAAAGTTATTGCCGAATCTGCCGGCGTTATGCCGGATAAACAACAGGTAATCGATTCCCTGGAGGCCTTTGACCCAGCTATGGCCTCGCAATGCAAATATTTGCTGCACGCCACCGGTATGCCGCCCTTTGCTGTTGACGCGGAAAGCACTAAATATTATACCAGCGGCGAAGATCTCTTCCCGAATCTGCTCGAAGAGCTGAAAAAAGCCCAAAAATATATTTTTATTGAAAGCTTTATCATCCAGGAGGGCGTGTTTTGGAACAGCATTTTAGAGATTCTCACCGCCAAAGCTACCTGCGGCGTTGATGTGCGCGTAATGTTCGATGATTTGGGCTGTATTAACACCCTGCCCTATAATTATCAGCAAAAGTTGAAAAGCCTGGGGATTAAATGCACCGTCTTTAATCCAATCAAGGCGCATCTGGACGTTGGTCTGAACAACCGCGACCACCGCAAAATTATGATTATCGACGGTCAGGTCGGCGTTATCGGCGGTATCAACCTGGCGGACGAATATATTAATAAAAAAATGCGTTTTGGTTACTGGAAAGATTCGGCCCTGATTATCCGCGGCGAGAGCGTTTACGCCCTCTGCGTGATGTTCCTGCAAAACTGGAACCTCTATAATCCACAGAACCAGCTGGATTATCAAAGCTATTATCAGCCCAACCCGCCGGAAAAGCCCGAAGCCTTTATTCAGCCGTTCCACGATAACCCCTTTGACGGCGAGCACGTCGGCGAATCTGCCTTTATCAATATGATTAACGGCGCTAACAAATATATTTACATTAACACGCCTTATTTTATTGTGGACAATGAAATGCTGCAAACTCTGCTGCTGGCGGCCAAACGCGGCGTAGATGTGCGTATCTGCACGCCGCATGTACCGGACAAGTGGTATGTGCATATGATGACGCAGGCCTATTACCATCCCATGCTGAAAGCCGGCATCAAGGTTATGGAATTTAAGCCCGGCTTCAACCACACCAAAAGTCTGGTTTCTGACGACAAAGTGGCTT
The DNA here is from genome assembly GCA_948907985.1 of uncultured Bacillota bacterium. Taxonomy (GTDB): domain Bacteria; phylum Bacillota; class Dehalobacteriia; order UBA4068; family UBA4997; genus Avidehalobacter. The sequence goes on along the minus strand of CAQWMM010000017.1, from coordinate 2,396 downwards.
TTGTGGGCACTATCAACTGCGATTACCGCAGTTTTTATCATCATTTTGAGTGCGGCGCGCTGCTCTACAACACCGCCAGCATTGCCGACATCAAAGCCGATTTTCTCTATACAGAAAAACGCTGTATCAACGGCGAGCAGGCCACAATCAATACGCCGCTGCCCATGCGTTTTCTGCGTACGCTGCTGCGTTTGTTCGCCCCGCTGTTTTAACTTTCAGGCATACACCAAAGGCCGCCGCTCTCCCAAGCGACGGCCTTTTTACAATTTATTTAATTTATTTTATGCGCAGGGCAAGTCCAGCCAGCACTGGTCAGGCTGCACCGGCTCGACAAAAACGCGCCCGGCGTCTGCCTCACTCTTGGCCTGATTAAACTTAAAGAGCATCCGCCCGTCCGGAATTTCGCCCACAATCTCCACCTTGCCCCGCGGCGTGGACATACAATAGCGCAGACATTTTCCCACACCGTTCTGGCCGCCTTTGGCCATTTCCACAATCTTCAGGCCCTTATGCAGCGGCACCTGAAACTGCGCCTTAACCCCACGCACCGGCCGGCACTGGAAAATATAATAAGGAGCCACGCCAACCGAGGTTAATTTGCGCAGCAGGCTTGCCAAAACCCCCGGATCATCATTAACGCCTTTTAACAACACCGTTTGATTGCGCAGCATAACGCCCGCCCCCAGAAAGAACTTGATAACCTCCCGCGCCTCGGCGGTCAACTCGCGCGGATGATTAAACTGGGTTACCAGATAAAGCTGCTTGCGCCTGGCATATTTGGCAAAAATATCCTGCAAGTTTTGGTCATCCAAAACGCGATAAGGATACACCACCGGCACACGCGAGCCAAAACGAATAAAATCAAGCTGGGGCAGCGCCGTCAGTTCTTGCAGATAGGTTTCCAGGGTTTCATTAGACAGCAGCAGCGAATCCCCGCCGGAAACCAGAATATTGGTAATCTCCGGGTGGGCCTTAATGTAGTCCAGCATTGCCGAAAAATTTTTGGCAATCTCGGCCTCGTTGGAACCAACCAAACGCTTACGGAAACAATGGCGGCAATACATAGCGCAGCGGTTAGTGGAAAGAATCAGGGCGGTTTCTTTATATTTATGCTGCAAACCGGTAACCACAGTGTTATCAGCCTCGCCGCTGGTATCAAAATCACCGGACATATCAACTTCCGTCAGGGAGGGGATACACATGCGCCGGATTGGATCGTCAGGGTCCTGCCAGTCAATTAAAGATAAGTAATATTCTGGAACAGCCATCGGATAAATATCCAAAATACGCTGCATATCGGCCTCTTCCGCAGGAGTCAGGCCCATCAAGCCGCTGATTTCCGAAGCCTGGGTGTAAATTTTATTCTTCATCAGGTTCACCCTCTCATATTTTCAATAAACGATCTTTAAGAAACGATTTTAATAAGCTATAAAAATATAGTATATCTAATTTAATTATACACCAGGATTGTTAAATCAATATAAACAAAACCGCCCCTTTTGCAGGCAAGAGGCGGTTCGCAATTATTTCGTTTAACCGGCAGCTATACATATTTATTATAGCTGCCAGCGTTTTAAAATTTTCTCACCCAAAAGCTCCGGCGTTAAGCCATAACGGGCAAAAAGTTCGTCCGGCTTGCCATGCGGAATAAATTCATCCGGAAAGGCCGCCAGTTCCACCTGCGCGGTAATATTTTCCTTTTGCAGCAAGGCCAGAATATTTTCCCCCACGCCGCCGGAGGTTATGCCATTCTCCCAAACCAACAGGCGGCCAAAACGCCGGCCAAAATCACAAATCAAATCCTGGTCCAGCGGTTTAGCAAAGCGCAGATCCGCCACTGCCGCCGCCCTACCCCGTTCGGCCAACCAATCAGCCAGGCGCAAAGCTTTCGGCGTCATATCGCCCAGCGCCAAAATGCCCAGGGCCGCCTGCGGCGGGTCGCGCAGAACCTCGCCCCGGCCCAGCACAAGGAGTTGCGGCGGCAAATCGGCCAGCAGCGGAGCCGCCCCGCGAGGATAACGCAAGGCTACCGGACAGTTCAGCGTGAAAGCATAGGTTAACATTTGGCGCAGGGCCGCCGCATCACGCGGGGCCAAAACAACCACATTCGGCATAGCGCAGAGCATTGCCAAATCAAACAGCCCCTGATGCGTTTCGCCGTCCTCGCCCACCAGCCCGGCGCGGTCAATCGCCAAAACCACCGGCGAGTTGGCCAGGCAGATGTCCTGAAAAAGCTGGTCATAGGCACGCTGCAAAAAAGTAGAATACACCGCCACCAAAGGACGCAGCCCCCGCAGCCCCAGCGCTCCGGCAAAAGTCAGCATATGCTGCTCGGCAATGCCCACGTCATAAAAACGCTCGGGGAAGCGCTGCTGAAAAGCCGCAAGGCCAGTGCC
>CAQWMM010000016.1 GCA_948907985.1 uncultured Bacillota bacterium | reverse complement strand
GCAAAAATATCAATCTTCTGAGATTCTTCGTTGCCACCCAACTCTTTAACGATCTGAGCCCACGCAACTTTAGCAGCGCGCAGTCTGGCGATCTCCATAAAGAAGTTGGAGCCGATAGCAAAGGTAAAGCGAATCTGTTTAGCAGCATCATCAATAGCAATGCCTCTTTCCTGCAAAGCTTTGATGTATGTCGCAGCAGTAGCAAAAGCATATGCAGTTTCCTGAACTGCGCTTGCGCCGCCATTACCATACACAGTGCCATCAATGTTGATAACTTTCAAACCGGGAGTAGCAGCCTTAACGGTTTCAGCCATTTCATCAAACAACTGTTCCAAAGAGCAAGGCAGCTTTCCGTCAGTCAGCAATGCAGCCAGCGGGTCAGCGCCAACGCAGCCAGTGGGCTGCAAACCTGCTGCTTTGAACAGATCCAACAGCGGTTTGGCGGATGCACCTGCAGCAATCTGCACAGGAACGGAAGCCAAATCAATGCCTGCGAATGCAACTTTCAAATCCTCCGCATCCTGAATGGCCAGGCCGCAGCACTCGTTCTCTGCTTTATAAGCAACGCCCTGTTGGGTAGCCTTTGCCAGCTTAACGGTTAAGCCAGTGCAGCCTTTTTCCAACTCAAATTTAGCCAAAGTATTGAACTCAGCAGGATCAACAACGCTCAAGCCCTGAGAAATTGTCCAGGGATTGGTGAAGTAGCCTCCAGCTTTAGTACCTCTCAGGTAATCAGCAGCGCCAGGCATTGTTTGAGCCTGAGCATTATTTTCTACATCTGCCAGGGTGTAGATGGGCTGCAGAGTGATACCTTCGTAGGTCTTAGTATACATCTTTTTGTCGAAAGGCGCACCTTTTAAAGCAGCGATTGCAGCTTCTTTCCATTCTTCATAGGTAGGAATTTTGAATTCATCAAAAGAAACCGCAGGCAATGTTGTGTTTTTTTCGTTTTCCATGTTTAACTTCCTTTCTGTAAAATTAGTTCATATACTATCCGCATGATATTCAGGCCTGTACATTTATAATAATAAACGCCTGACCAGACAAAGCAAAATACTGTATGCAGAAAATCATACAAACAACAACCATGCACAGGCTGCTTTTCAGCTTTATGTCGGCATCATAAAACCGATTTTCCCGATAACAGAAACCGTACCGGTTGCGCTTTGTATAATCCATCTGCCCCAGAACTTGCTACCACACAGATTGTAATCAATTTGGGTATGCAATAACTTAAAAAAACATTATCGCCCTATTTAATTATATAACAAACCAAGGTAATTGTCAATAAATGCCTAACATTGATAATTTGAAAAAAAAGCTTTGTTTATACGGTTTTTCTTGTAAAAAACCTAAAAAAATTTTTTTCTGTTTTTTTATTACAAAATCAACTTTACCAACTGAAAATCTTTTTTATGATTTTCTGCCGCAAACTGCTTATTTCTTCCAAAATATCTTATATTTATTATAGTATAAACAGGTAAAATAGTCCAGTAAAAAATCAAAATTTTTTGGCTTTTTTTCTGGTTTATTTTTGCTGATATTATTCTTCATCAAATATAACTTTTCCTGCCAATTTTACTAAAATATATATTTTTTTTGTATACAATATTTTTTTGGCTTTTTATGCAAAAATCAGATTTTTACATTGCAAAAAACGCATTAATAATATATAATACCATTTATACTAAGTTATTATTATTGGAGGCGTTTTTATGGATTTTATTGTTCTAAGCTGCTTTGTGATTTATCTGGCCCTGCTGTTAGCAATAGGCATATATTCCTACACACGCTCTTCCACGTTCTCAGAATATATTCTCGGCGGGCGTGGGCTGGGCAAATGGACAACAGCCCTATCCGCCCAGGCCTCGGATATGAGCGGTTGGCTGCTTATGGGGCTTCCGGGCGCATTGTATTTGAGCGGTTTATGTGAGGCCTGGATTGCTATTGGTCTTGGTATTGGGACTTATTTAAATTGGCGTTTCCTGGCCTATCGTCTGCGCGTTTTTTCCGAGTCAATGGATAACGCTCTGACCATGCCAGAATATTTAAGCAACCGTTTTAATGATAAAAAGAACATATTAAAAACTGTTACAGCCGTTTTCATTACAATTTTCTTTCTATTATATACTGCATCGGCCATTGTTGCCGGGGCCAAGTTATTCTCGACAGTTTTTAATTTCACCTATCTCCAGGCGCTGCTTGTGGGCTGGGCAATTATTATGCTTTATACTCTGATTGGCGGTTTTTTTGCCGTTTGCTGGACAGACTTTATTCAAGGCTCGCTAATGTTTTTGGCCCTGCTGATTGTGCCAGTAACCATGTTTTTTTTGTTGGGAAATTGGAGTGAGATCTCATCGCTGCTGGCCGACGGCGGCCCGGCTTATCTGAAGTTCAGCGGTCAGGAAACCGGCTTTAATTTCAAGTCGATCATCTCCAACCTGGCCTGGGGCTTGGGATATTTCGGTATGCCGCATATTGTTGTGCGCTTTATGGCTATTAAAGATCCCAAAGAACTTAAACAATCCCGCATTATTGCTACAATCTGGGTAGCTGTAACCTTAACCGCCGCTATTATGATTGGCATTTTGGGTCATGCCTTTGTTAACAAATATGGTCTTGCCTTTTCTGACGCTGACGCCGAATCTATATTCTTGGTAGTTATTGATTATATTTTCCCCTCGGCAATCGCCGGCTTTTTGCTGGCCGCCGTCTTATCAGCCACCATGTCTACCGCCGACAGCCAGCTGCTGGTCAGCGCATCGTCAATCTCTAACGATTTGGTTAAAAGCTTCAAAAAGAATGTTTCCGAAAAAGCCCTGCTGCGCATCAGCCACATATCCGTTTTAGCCATTGCGCTGCTGGCCCTTTTAATTGCTCTGGACCCCAACAACAGCGTTATGAATTTGGTTTCTAACGGTTGGGCCGGCTTGGGCGGCGCGTTCTCCGCCGTTATGCTGTTTTCGCTGTTCTGGCGCAAAACCAGCTTTAAGGGTGCGGTCAGCGGTATTATTGTCGGCGGCGGCACAGTTATTCTTTGGCTGATCTTTGGCGCTAACACCGGCATTTATGCTCTGCTGCCCGGCTTTATTTTCTCCTCTTTGACAATTATTCTGGTCAGCCTGCTGATGCCTGATCAGGAGGCCGAAAAAATATTTGATAACGCAGTTAAAAACCTGTAAATCCCAAGGTGTAATTATATAATGAACAAAAGCCGCCGTTTTAAATTCCTTTCAGTCAGAACGGCGGCGCATTGTTTTTTGCTTAAATAAAAAAGACGGCGGCTAAAAGCAATTAGCTGCTGTCTTTTTTATTAGCTATCTGCAATATTGTCTATCAGCTTGCCAGCGGCTGCCAAACCATAGATTGCCGCCGGCTTAAAAGGCAGCAGGGCTGCCGCACAGGCAAACATGGTTGAGCCTGTGGTAATAATATCGTCCAATAAAATTATATTCTTGCCAGTTAACTGCTGAGCCTCAGGCGTGCAGATAAAAGCGCCGGCCACATTTTTCTGCCGTTCTGCTGCGCTTAAATTATTCTGCACAGCAGTTTCGCGGCCCCTTTGCAGCACGTCATACATAACCGGAACAGCCAATTCCCGACCGCAAGCTCGCGCCAGCAAATCGCACTGATTATACCCTCTTTGCTTCAGCTTAGCAGCATGCAGCGGTATGGGTATAATAAGATCAGCGGGCCAGTTTGTTTTCCGCCAAGCCTTAGCCATTTCTTTACCCATTGGTCGAGCGAAACGCCGCCGTTTATGATATTTTAGCTGCAAAATATTTTGACGCATTTTATCATAATAAGGAGCCATTGCCACTAAAGCCTGTACGCCAAACTTGGCTGGCATATGGCATAGCATATCATGTCGGGCCAGCAAGGCATAATCAGCATTTTCCGGCAAAAAAACGGCGCAGTTTGGGCAGCAGTGATATTCTGCCAGTTTTTCGCGGCAATTTTGACAAAACACTTCCTCTGCTAATAAATCGAAAGCAGAAATTATACCATCACACAGCAGGCATTGATTTAACGGCAAAATACTGTCCAAAAAATCATATCTTATATCCCATAAAACTTCTTTAATGCGCAGAAAAATGCCTCCTCAAATATCAAAGCACAAACAAAAGCTGCCAGCCTTTTTCTGATTCAGACTGATAATGATATAATTCGCCTGCCGCACTCAAAAAATAATACTGACAATTATTACTTTTTTTCAATCTGCGGCACTCGCCGGCGCTTAGTAAAGAAAATCCCCAGCGTTCAGCCAGTATACTGGCAATTTGCCAGCTTGTCATTCCCGATTTGGCCTGGCTGCCCAAAGCAAGATATACATACCAATGCCGAAAATCACCGGCGCAGCGTTCTGCAAAAACAAACAGAGCCTGTTCCAGACGCTCGGCCGGCCATTCGCAGGCCACCAGCAAAACAGCATATTGCTGGCGACTATGCCGGCGCAAAACTTTAACGGTGCAAAGCACAATCAAAAGAATACCCAGAATAAAAAGCAGCAGCATAAGCAGCCCCCCAATCCTTTATGCTGTATTATGCTGCTGCCCAGTTTTTTGTTCATAAATAGTGTTTATTTATATTAATTAGTACAAACTAAAGAGAATTTTAGCTATTTCTGCGCGTGTGATATTAGCCAGAGGTTTAATTGTGCCGTCGTCATAACCGCCAACCAGGCCCAGGGTTACCAGACGATCCACCGATTCTTTAGCCCAAACGCTGATTTCGGCGGCGTCAGTAAATTCCTGCTCTTCCAACGGATATTTATTAGTTAAAATACGGCTAATAACTGCCATGGCCTCCTGCCTGCTAATATTGTTGCGCGGATAGAAATATAGATTGCCTTTCACGTCCTGTCCGGCCATCATGCCCTGGTTATAAACAGCATAAACCGCTCCCCTGGCCCAGGCCGGAATATCTTCAGCATCCTTAAAAGGTAATGCGCCAACGTCAAAACTGTCGTTAGAAACATCCAGCTGCAAATATCTGGCAATGATCACAGCAAATTCGCCTCTGGTTAGATTTCTGGCTGGATTAAACAGCTGCTCACCAAGTTTGTTGGTTTCTCCCTGCATCAAACCGCGCTCGCTTAGATAGGTTATATAAGCGGCAGCCCAATGTTTGCCTGGCACATCGGCATAGGCGGTGTTTTCTCCAACCGCTGCCTCTCCAACCGTAATGGTTATAGATTTGCGCGCCAACACCCCATCGTTATCCTCCGCAACCACAGTAAGACGATGCAGGCCGTCTGCCAGGCCGCTAATCTCTGTATGCAGAATACCAGTTGCAGCGTCATATTCAAAATCAAGCTGGCCGCCATCCAAATTCAGGCGAATTTGTTCCTTGGCCGGGAAGTAGGCTCCCAGCCCCGCTACCACGCGAAAACTTACATGTGCGCTTTCGCCGCTTGCCACACTGGTGGGCAGGGTTACCGCCACAATATTTGGTCCGGCTCCCTGGGTTAGTTGCGCAACCTGCACCACGGCCTGTGCCGAACCGCTGCTTACAATAAGCTGCCCGCTCTCATCCTGGCCGCCGGCATGATACAAACCTTGCGGATCAACAGTGCCAATATCGCCGACAAGCTGCCAGGTAACGTTTTCGTCATTAATCGCCACCGGTTCACCTTTATAAAGACCACTGACGTTCAAGTCCATTTTCTCTCCCGGCAAAACCAAAAGCTGTTTAACTGCCTCTTCACCGCGATAGACCTGTAATTCGCTTAAACCGGATAAGATATACAAATATTGGCTGCCAGTAATATCTTGCAGGCTGGCATTAAGCAAAACAGCCCCGGCCTTATCACCGGCAGTGAACAGGTTGTCCTGAACCGTACCCATAGCATTAGCAACCTGCCATTCAACCGGTTGCCCAGCAGCAACAACCCGCATAGCCCTGTCCAAAACTGTAACTTCCAGCGGCACATCCGCCCCGGCCAACACATAACGCATACCCGGTTTAATTTGCAGATAAGCAGGCGTGCTGTCCGCTTTGGCCTGATTAAGCAAAAAGATATAATTGGCGCATGGCCGCAGCCGTCCATCGGACGGCGAATTTACAACGGCCAAAGGCTGGCCGTGCAAACATACCGAAATAGCAGATGATCCACCGCCATCCAGATTTATAGCATTCTGTACACCCAAGGCGGCCATTTCTTGGGCTAAAACCTCGGGAGTTAGGCCAACGCTGTACCCAGACTGCCGGCCGTCATTTTCAAAAAAAATCATGCTGCCGTCCGGTTTAAAGCCGATTGCCGTTCGGGCAGATGTACCGACTGGCGTATCGTCAACAGCCGGGATGCCGTTCAGCAGCAGCGATTTGCCGCCTACCGCATAAACGACTTCCTGCCAACTTGGATCATCAACGCTTATTGTCAGCGTCAGTTCATCACCCACAGAAAACACCGCCACCTTGGTAGCGTCCCCGGTTGCCGCAATGGTTAACAACATCTGGTTAGCAGCCAGCGGCGTAGATTCAGCAGTTTCGCAGATATCCACCACCCGCAGACGTATCGAACAACCCAGATAAGGCTCGTCAGCGTCCAGTTTTTCCAGCAGAACGTTAGTGCCAAGGCTGTCTATCCGAGTTTGCTCTCCCCAATTATGATCATAAAGGTTTACCGTATATGACGACCGGGTTTTGTTAAAATTTTCCACCTGCACACTATGCCCGGCGCCCTGCAACATCATTGTTAACTGCGGCCTGCCAAAAACAGCTGTGCCGTCGGCCTTAAAGCCAACGGCATAAGCCCCTCCCGCCGAGGAAATCATTGTACCATCTTTAATTACAATGCCAATAGGTACGCCGGTATTGATATTAAAGAAATCGGCATTAAAACCAGCCAATGGATCAGCGGCCAGATCTGTCTGCAAACATTCTGCCACATGATTAATGGTTGATTTACCATAAAAACCCCGTCCATAAGCCACAACGGGCTGCACATCCTCGTTAGGCATATATTCAATATAATGCTGTTTCTGAAGACCAAGCTCATTTTCACCGGCCACGTCATAGTATTTCAGGCCAGCGCCAATATCATAAACCTGCGGATAGGCGGCAGTAAGCGCCCAGGCCGGAGCCGCCGCCATACACCAAACCAGGCTCAAGAGCAAACTCCAGCCAAACAACCTACACCATCTAAACATCAAAAACTTTCCCCCTGTTTATATTATCAACTACTCCTCAATAGCATAAGATATAATAACCTCTTTGCTGGCGGAGTTAAACACACATTTACATTTTAATTTTTCTGAAACATAACGAATTGGCACAAAGGTAGTGCCGTTCACAATCTCCGGAGCAGAATCAAAGCCCTCGATATTTTTGCCCACCTGCATATAAAAACGCTCGTCGCCCTTTTTAATTGTAATCTGTTTATGTTCGCTGTTATAATTCACATTAGCGCCCAAAGCCTCGGCGATCACCCGCACCGGGACCAAGGTACGGCCGCCTGAAATATAGGGAGCAGCCGTCAAAGGCTTGCTGGTTCCGTTTACCACATAACTGGTGCGGCCAATGCGCAATACGACTTTGCCTGCTACCAACCCCTTGCGGTCTAACGAAATTTTATATTTTACGGTATCGCCATTTTCAGCCTTAACCGAAACCTCAATCGCCGTAAGGTTATCACCCAACGCAAACTGCTCGGACTCCGCACCGCTGGTTAAGGTTTTGTTATTAAGCGTAATTGTCGATTCCTTGGAGGAAGAGGTGGCCGTAACTGTATAAAATTTGGAATCATCATCTCCGGAGGCCTTATAATCATAAGTAGTGCGCGTAAATTCCGGCGATAACTTGGCCGGCAGATTATCAATCTTAAGCACCAAATTATCCAGCAGATAATTATCATCCAATGTTCTGGCTGTTGTTTTAATGTTATAATCCTGATAATGCCGGAAATCGGCGCTGAAGACGCGGATATAAATTTCATCATCCATGCTTAGCTGGACAGGATCAGTATAACTGGATTCTGAAAGCGGAATAATTTTCTTGCCTACCACCAAAAAAGCCGCGCAATTACTATCCACATAGGACGGACGGAAAGAAAAGAAACTATACGCTGCGTCCATAACCAATTCATACTTGAAAACATCACGGCTAAACACCGGAATGGTGTCCTGCATCAGCATAGTGGCTTCATTCTTGGAAGTGCCCTGTTTAATACGCATACTGCTTATCGCTGGATCCGAGCCATCCGGGCGAGGCGTCCGTAACAAATTAAGGGTATAAACGCTAACCTGATTATTAGAATCGGTAACCATCACCATAACCTGATTGCCGCTGGTGCTGGTCGTATAGTTGCCGCTTGGTCTGCCGCTGGGCACTACCACGCCATCAATACTGATTGTGGTTCCTGTGTTGCCAAGGGTTGGCGTAACAGAAACGCTGCGCGCATTATTGGGCAGCATAACATAATAGTTATATATCTCCGGATCAAACGACGGGAACAACGAATAGCTGTCGTTGCCGCTGTTCACCTTAAGCGCGCTTAAAGCCCCCTGCGCGCTTTCATCGTCCGAAAGCCGTTTAATTTCAATCTTATACTGGCTGTAATTTTCCGGTTTGTCCTTAGTTGCCACCGTTATATATGCTGGCATGGACTTAACGTCCGGCAAATCAATATCCCAGGTATTATCATCCGACGTTTTAGTGTTATACTGCACAACATAATCCTTGGAGCTTACGTCGACCTCCATAGTTAAGCTGTCAACCCAGGATGGAACCGTAAGCACATTATTTGACACCAAAGCATCAAAAGTATACTCAAAATTTTTGCCGCTAAAGGTTACGGAATCAATACCCTGCGATTTCCGGCGCAACTGCAAATAGTAGTGATTTTGCAGGTTGCCGTCCTTATCCAGAACCTTAATTTTCAGTTCGGCAAACCCCTTAGAAAGGTTAACCACATAATACTTACCATCAAGATTGGCGCCCTCAATATCATAATAGCCGTTGCTGACGCTGGCCTTAATCCGCACGGTATCCCAATCCACAACCTGGCTCATGGAACTATCAATTTTTGATCCGGAAATCACAACCGTATCATCCGTATCATAATAATCATACAAATAAATTTTTTCCAACTCATAAGCAGTGGCTGCCGCCGCGCTGCCCGCCAGGGAAAAATAAAACACAACCGAGGCGGCAATTAAACACAGGACTGCTAGCCAGACCGCTTTTTTTTGAATTAAATCTGCAAGCATAAAATCTTCGTCCTCCTTTTTAATTTACAACCGACAGAGCCAGCCGTTATATAAAATCCAAATTGAAAACAACTATACCCTGCTATATTGCATTTTACCACAAACTAAATCAATAAACAACCTGCAAAGCAAAAATTTTTTACCCAAAATTTGTATTTTATAATTTAAATTCATAATTTAAAAGAATGTGGCAATAACTCCTGCAAAGTAAAGCGCCTTGGCTCCCCTACGGCTTGTCCCAAAACCCAAATTGGCAATTCCGGCAAAGCGAACTCGGCCAAAACCTGCAAACAAAGCGCGCAGGGCAAAGCCGTTACCGCCATCATTTGCGGCGGCTGTTCCGGGCCGATTTTGCCGGCCGCGCAGGCAGCAAAAACCGCTACCCGCTCGGCGCAAACAGTCGCCCCATATGAAGCATTTTCCACATTACAGCCCAGGCTGACCGAACCGTCAGCCAGCAGCAAAGCCGCGCCCACCTGAAAATCAGAATACGGCGCATAAGCTCTTCGCGCCGCCGCTTGAGCCTGCGCCAGCAAATCTTTAACTTGTTTATCCATAAAAAGCCACTCCTCTTAAAATCTCTAAACCGCATAAATATTAGTTTCCCAACCTGGGATATAAGGATGATGCCGCAAATAAAGCTGATAATTGGGATTCAGCCGTTTAATTAGCAACGGCAAACGAAAAATATCCTCGGTACGGTGATAAGCAGCTACAGCCAGCTTGGGGCGCGCCTTCAGAACCTTCTGGCCGCCCAGCAGGGCTTTTTCTTCCGCCCCCTCAATATCCATTTTAATAAACGTTGGTATCTCCTGCAAATACTCACGTTGCAAATCATCAAGACTTATCCCCCAAACAGCGCGCAGTTTTCGGCAATGCTGTCCGTCCTGCAAGGACGAATTGCGGCCAGCCAGTTCCGAAAAATTCAATTCGCCACTGGTCTGATAAACGGCGGCCCGCCAAGCCTGTGTATTAGGCAGCCCGACAAGTCCCGCCTGAAGTTTGGCAAAATTTTTTTTATCCGGTTCCAGCGCCCAAATTTTTCGCCAACTGCCCTGTACCGAAGAGGCAAACTCCCGAACCGTATCGCCGTCATAAGCCCCCAGATCCAAATAAGTCTCATACGGCTGTAGGGCCAAAAGCTGCCAGGCAGCCTGCCTGCTGCTGGATATTTTCTGCAAAAAATCAATCCGGCCTGTCCACATATAACTAAGATAATTTATATAAACCGCCCGCGAAGCCGAATCAGCCCAAACCTCCGCCGCAGCCGCCAAAGCTTCCTGATTTTGCCGCCAAAAATCCTCATCCAGCAGCGAATCGCCAAAAAGCGGTAAGTGCGGAGCATAAAGTTCCTGCTCTGTGGCAATCCGTTCAATATTGGCCAAAACCTCCGGCCTCTCTGTGCCAAAGCAGACTAACACCACCATATCGCCAAAGCTTTTTTTGGCCTGCTGATACGTTAAAACCGGCAAACCCGCAAAATATTGCCCGCGCACAAATTCATCGCTGGCAAAAATTCCCGCCGGGCGCAGGCCAAGCCGTTGCAACTGGCTTAACAGCTTATCGGCTCCATCGCCCATCCCATACAAAACCAGCGGCTTTTTTGCCGCCAAAGACGGCAAACAGCGCCAAAAAGAGGCTTGCGCTCGGATGTTACTTATTTCAATATTCCATAAAGCTAAATTTTCTGTTTTATTAACCAAATTGAACTATCCTCATTCCCTAAACTAAATTGTCAGCAACAAAAACATTATATAACACGTTGCGCCGGCCAGCAGCAAAACAATTTTCCGGGCCGAGCCAATTTGATTCCCCTGCCGGCAGATACCTACATAAACCAGCATAAGCAAACTGGCAGCTACGCCGCAGCACAGCAGCACCAACGATTGATAACCGAAAATATAGACCGTTCCGGCGGTATAAAGAAAATCGGCAATAGCCAAAATGGTAAAATTAAATAAATTGCTACCCAAAATGTTGCCGCAGGCGGCGTTATAATTGCCCAGCCGAACCAGTTGTAAGGTGGAAACCAGTTCGGGCAGCGAAGTAGCAACCCCCAAAAAAACAGCGCCGGCAAAAGAAGCACCCAAATTATAAGTTGCGCTAAGTTTCTCCGTGATAATCGTCAGCTCCACGCTCACCAAAACCAAACAAAGGCTTAAAAAGGCAAAGCGCTTAAGTATCCTGCTGGTGGATAAATTGCCGCCGCTCGCCCTGCCCCCGGCGGTGTCGTTACCTGAGTTATCATCACTGCTTAAGGTTTTTACACCAAACAGATATAAAATTACAATCAGAAAAGAAACGACATTAATGCCTAAAAAATAAATATGGAAGAAATCTGCGGCCAGCAGCGCCAGGACAAAATAAATTGCCAGAGAAAACAACAGGGTTTTGCTGTGGCTGGCAGACACCGCCCGGCGTTTAATACGCTGAAAACCAAGCAAAGATACCAAAGAAAGCGCCGCAACGTTAAACAAATTGCTGCCTAGAATGTTACCAACCACCATCTCCGGCTCATCAAGAAAAACCACCGATGATATACTGGTAAACAGCTCCGGCAGAGAGGTTACAGCCGCCAGTAGTACGCCGCCCAGGAACGCGCCGGACAGATTGGTTTGTTTATCCAGCAAATCAACATAATTAGATAATTTTAATGAAAGCGCGATAACCAATAAAGCCATAAAAGCATAAGCCAAAATTAGCATTTCCTGTAACCTCACAAACTTTTATACAATATGCTTACACTAATTAATATAATGTAAAATAGCGCTCAATATCTGCTGGCGTTTTACCGCAGGCCAACGCCAGCAACAATAAAATTCTGGCCTTTTGCGGTGAAAGATCTGCCGCCGCCACCAGCCCCGGCAAGTGGCTTACTGTAAAACCGCTTTGAGTTCGGGAGGCCACAGCGCAGATCACGCCGCGCCTTTGCAGTTTTTGCAGCTGTTCGCTAACCGCATCAGAAAAAGTGCCAATACCAAAGCCAGCCAACACCACGCCGGCAGCTCCCAAATCGGCCATAGCCGTTAATAAACGGGCGTCAGCACCAGCCGACATATAAAAAATCTCCACTTGGGGCAGTTTATGTATATCCGAAAGATGAAGCTCTGTCGCCATGGTATGACGGTGCCAGGGCGCGCCCACAATGCGCACCTGACCGGCCGCCACATAACCCAGCGTGCCGAGTTCGCCGCCGCCAAAGGTATGCAGCCGGAAACTATCCAGTTTAGCCGCCTGTCTGGCTGCCAAAATAGTATCGTTCATCACCAGCAAAACGCCTTTGCCGCGGCTGTCCGGAGATTTTGCCACCGCAACCGCATTATAAAGATTAACCGGCCCATCCGTACCATAAGCGGAAAGCGGGCGCATCGCGCCGCACACCACCACCGGCTTATCCGTTTTCAGCAGCAAATTCAGAAAATAAGCCAGTTCCTCCATAGTGTCTGTGCCGGCAGTAATCACCAAACCGTCGCATAATTCGTTCTGCAAAATTTCTTCAGCTCTCCTGGCCAAGCCCAACCAAAGCTCCGGATTGGCATTTTCACTGGCCACCTGGCAATAATTTTCCGTCTGCAAATCAGCCAGATCATTAATCTCCGGCAGTTCGGCTAAAACTGACTCCACCTTGGCCGCCCCGGCGGTATAACCAAAAAAATCCAGCCGGGAATCCGCTAAACCGGCGATCGTTCCGCCGCTGGCTAAAATATGGATATGCGGTTTTTTAATTTGCTTATCGTTCATTTTCTCTCTCCAATATATATTACGCAAAGTTTTATTTCATACCAACAATAACTAGTGCAGATAGGCTATGGCCTGGCTGGCGGCTACTGCCCCGTCCGCCGCCGCTGTAACCAGCTGACGCAAAGGCTTGGTCCGGCAATCGCCGGCCACAAAAACACCGGGCAGCGCAGTCAGGCAGTCCTCGCCGGCCAGCACATATCCCGCCTCGTCCAAAGCTAGGCTGTCCGCCACAAGCTGGTTAGCCGGCAATTTGCCGATAGCCAGAAATACTGCCGCAACCGGTAAAGTTTGGCTGCCGCGCTCAGTTTGCAAAACAACGCTCTCCAGCCGTTTACCGCCATCCATTTCACAAACCAGAGCCGGGCAGTGCAGAACAATCTTAGGCGTTTGGGCAACTTTTTGCCGCAGAGCCTCCTCCGCCCGAAACTTCTCCCGACGGTGGATCAAATGCACCCGCAAACAGATTTTGCTCAAAAATAAAGCCTCTTCCAGAGCAGTATTGCCGCCGCCCACCACCGCGACTTCCTTGCCTTTATAAAGCATACCGTCGCAGGCTGCGCAAAAGGAAACGCCATGCCCCATAAATTGTTCTTCACCGGGGCAGCCCAAATGCCGCGGTACCAATCCGGCAGCCCAAATCAAGGCCCGGGCCTGATAGCTGCCGCCGCCGGACGTTTCCGCCTCTTGCAAAGACGGTGTAAAATGCAGGGCCACCGCCGCCTCATACTTCAAATCCAGGCCAAGGGCCGCGGTTTGTTCTAAAAGCCGCTGGGTAAAGGCCACCCCACTACATTTGGGCAGGCCGGGGAAATTTTCCAGCTCCGGACTGGCAATGATTTGTCCGCCAGGGGCGGAGCCTTCCAAAAGCAAGGTATGCAAACCACCCCGACGGGCATAAAGCGCCGCCGTAAGTCCGGCTGTTCCGCCGCCGACAATAATCAAATCATATAGCATAAGTTAAGCCTCCTTGGACATATGCACGTCAAGCTGTGGATAAGGAATATTAATATTTTCCTGACGAAAACGCTGCACAATCTCCTCCATTAAATAATAATATACTGTCCAATAATCTGCATTTTTACACCAAACCCGAAAAGTTAACTCAACAGCTGAATCCCCATGGGCATTAACGCCCACAAACGGCGCTGGTTCGGCCAAAACCTCCGGCTTATTCCCGGCTATATCCAAAAGTATTGATTTAGCCTGCGCCAAATCAGTATCATAGGCCACCTGAACCGTAATATCCACCCGGCGCTGCTCCGCCGTGGAATAGTTAATAATCGGCCCGGCCAGCAGCGTATTGTTAGGCACCATAATAAACTTGTTATCCAGCGTATGCAGCCGGCAGTTGAAAAGATGGATCTCATCAACCACGCCAGTTACGGCTGAAGTTTCAATATAATCGCCCCGTTCAAAAGGTTTGTTGGCAATAATCAACATACCGGAGGCCAAATTAGACAAACTGTCTTTCAGAGCCAGAGCAACAGCAGCAAAGGCTGCCGAAAGCACCGCCACCAACGATACCACCGAAACACCCAGAGTACCCAACACAATAATCAACAGCAAAATATAAAGCAACGTCCGCACGCAAGTATGCAAATAACCGGTAATGATCGAATCAAGCGGGCTTTTAGCGGTCAGCCGAACCACAAAGCGCATAATTATTTTTATCAGCACCCAACCCACTGCCGAAATCAGCAAAGCCGCGCCAATTTCTTTAATCCACCACATATTAGCCGCAAGCAAATCGTTAAAACTTTCCAACGCCATATTCCTTTCCTTTCAATGCTTTGATCTCAGTTAAAAATCCGTTCTGCCAAAAGCAGCTAAAACCATCGCCGTTATCACACATATAATTATAATATTCTCCGCGGGCATAGGAAGAAAGTAAAGACATAATTGTGCCGCCATGCACCACAAAAGCTATGCTTTGCGGCTTATCAGAACTTTCTGTCTGCGCCAAGGCATATTCAAAACCACGACGGCAGCGCACAGCGAACTGCTCGCGGCTCTCGCCGCCGGGGAAAGGCAGTTTGCCATTGCTGTCCAGCCATTGCTGATAAGCGGCGCTGCCATTTAAATCCTGATAATTTAAGTTTTCAAACTCGCCAAAATCGCACTCCCGCAGGTCGGCAATCGGCTGCAAACACAGTTGGGGATAAATCAAAGCGGCGGTTTCCCGGCAGCGGCGCATTGGACTGCCAAACAAAACGTCTGCCGGCGGATAAAAGCCCGCCGCAATTTTTTGCTGCAAATTGGCCCTGCCCTCGGCGCAAAGCCGCTCGTCGGTACGTCCAATATAATTGTGCCGCAGGTTGCCAGCCGTCTGTCCGTGGCGAATTAAAATTATCTTCTGCATATCGTCGCCTATTTTAAACGCTGTGGCAAACCGCAGAAAATTCGCCAAACCTGACTGGCCTCTGCCGCCAAATCACAGCAAACGCGCCCCACCAGTTCCCGCCATTGCCGGTCAAAACTTTCCACCGGCACCAGACCGCCGCCAACGCTGTCGCAAATAATTACCATATTTTCCGGCAAACCCAGCAGCTCAGCCCGCAATTTTTCCAGTTTATCCGCCGGCCATTCCTGCTGCATTACCCGACGCAAAAAAATTTCCAAGTGATGCCAAACCAGATATTTTTCCAACGGCAGGGGCAGGGTTAAGGCCAGATTTTCACCCTCGGCAACCTGCGCCGGTTTATAACCGAAATTGCGCAGTGTCCAGGCCAATTTACCCTGATTACTGCCGCCCACTACTAAAATCATACGCATATACTCCCAATTTTATCTCAAACACCCAATCTCTGCAACAAAAAAACTAACAGCAGCCAGGCCAATTCCAAAATCTGCAAAAACCAGCCTGCTAAATCACCGTTAATACCGCCAAAATAGCTATAGGCCAGCCAACGATAATAAACAAAGCAGGCGGCCGCCACCGCCAAACCGTAAATTGCCCAAAGCCAATCCAACAGCAGCAAACAACCAGCCAGCACCGCCAGCCACAAAAGCAGGCAAACTGTAACGCCGCGCCGGTCGGCATTGTTGGCAAAGGTAGCAGCTAAACCACTGGTTTTGGCACAGCGTAGATTAACAATGGAAAGCCCGCTTAGAACCCGACACAGCACATAACCCAGGCCAATAAACAGGCAGACTTTCATATCTGGCCGAATTTCTGTCAGGAAAGCAAGATAAGCCAGCAGGTAACAACAACAGCCAATCAGAGCGAAAGCACCAATATGCGAATCTTTTAAAATTTCCAAACGCCGTTCCTTAGTCTGCCAGGAACTTAAAGCGTCCGTAACATCACAAAAACCGTCCAGATGAATACCGCCGGTAATCAGCACCGGCCCAAGTAGCGCTCCCGCCGCCCACATCAGGCTACCCATATGCAGCAGGGCCACGGCCTGCCGCCAGATTAACAGCCATAGGCCGCAAAACAAACCAACCACCGGGAAGAAAGCCAAAGCATAAGCCATATTTTTCTTCTGCCATTCCACTTGCGGCGCCGGCAGCTTGGAATACATTGCCAGCGCCACAAAAAAGCTGGCAAAGATATTACGCAGATTTTCTATCAATTTTTCAAAGCCTCCATATTTACCAAAGCTCTTATTTTAGCTAAGGCTCAAGATTTATCAAAGGTTTCCTATATAGCCGCCTTTATGGCAGATAGGCAGTCCGCAACAAACCTCAAAAACCAAGTCCGCTTTAAGCGCTAATTTTTGGTTCAAAAGCCCCAACTGACGCAGATACTCGCCCATTTCCGGAGAATGTGCTCCGCCCTCGGTAAAAACACAGTTGGAAACCGCCACCAAATGAACCTGCTGACGCAGTATATTTTCAACGCCTGCCCAAATTGCCTGCCAGCTTTGCAGGCCCGCTCCGCCCGGCAAATAAAGTTCATTGCCCAGCAAGGTAGAGGCGCACTCCAACAAAGCCACCGGGCGCTCTGTCTGGGCAGTTCTTTCGGTAACCGGTATTTGCAGCCCTGCCAAATCCAATTCCCGCTCCAGAGTAGAAAACCCCTTGCCCCGGCGCATTTGCCGGTGGCGCTCAATCCGCCTCTGGCTTTCCGCGTCCGCAACCTGCATCGTCGCGATATAATACCTTTCCGCCGACAATTCCAACGCCAGCTTTTCAGCAAATTCCGATTTGCCGCTGGCGGCCTCGCCCAGAACCAGCGCTAACATTTCTCTACCAGGTCGTTATAATCCTCAATGTGCGTTTCCTGGAAAGTCCCCATTTCATCATAAACAGCCAGCGCCAGCTGCAAAACGGGCAAAGCCGCCACCGCGCCGGTGCCCTCGCCCAAACACATATCCGCCTGGATAATCGGCCTAAGCCCCAGCGCCTGCAAAATCAACTGGCCGGACGGTTCTTTGGAGCAATGGCTGGCAATCATATAATCAGCCGCCGCCGGGCAGATTCTTTGCGCCAGCA
Source organism: uncultured Bacillota bacterium (assembly GCA_948907985.1). Classification (GTDB taxonomy): domain Bacteria; phylum Bacillota; class Dehalobacteriia; order UBA4068; family UBA4997; genus Avidehalobacter. Next base: position 23,505 of record CAQWMM010000016.1, on the reverse strand, counting down.
AGGCCGCCGCGCCGGAAATTACGCCATCAATCAACACCGGAACCCTCATTAAAGCGCCGCCCAAAAATACGCCCACCAGGCCGGCAATATCCAAACCGCCCAGCTTAGCTAAAACCTCCAGCGGTTTTTTTTCATCCGGCCTGTGCAACTGAATAGCGCGAGTAATGGCCTGTTGCTTGCGCTTGATACCGGCGCGCGTTAAACCGGAACCGATACCGGTCATTTTTTCCACCGGCTCATTCAACAAAACAGCTAAAATAGCGCTGCTGGTGGTAGTATTGCCAATGCCCATTTCACCGGTTGCCAACACGTTATAACCTTTTTCAACCAGCGCCACCGCCAGATTAAGCCCAACCTCAACCGCCTTTTCGGCCTCTGCCTCGGTCATAGCCGGCTCCTGCACCATGTTTTTGGTGCCATATGCCAATTTACGGTCAATCAGGCCTAAATTATGTACTTCTGCCGGAAAATCGTAATTAACGCCAATATCCACCGGGAAAATATCCACGCCTGCCCTGGCCGACATTATCGCCACACTGGTGGCATGGCGCACAAAATTTTCGGTAACCGTAGCGGTAACCTCCTGACCGACCTGGCTTACGCCCTCGGCAACCACCCCGTTATCGGCGCACATAATCGCCAGTGCCGGTTTGTCCAGCTTAACCCGCACATTGTCCTGCGCCGCCGCCGCCCGGCAAATAGCCTCTTCCAAAAGCCCCAGACTGTAAAGCGGTTTAGCCAGGCTGTTCCAGCGCCCTCTGGCCGCCGCCGCCATGGCCGCGTCAGCCGGTTTAATCTGCGCCAGGGCTTCCGCCAGATTATACTTCAATGCAAAATCAAAAGCCATTTTATATCTATATACCTCCTAATAAAACATTTATTTTATTATAATGCCAATTTGCCTAAATTTCCAGATGTAATGCAAAAATTTTCAATAAAAAATTTATTACCCAATTTATGCAAACGTTTATTTAATTTTTATTCTGTAAGTTTTTCCATACATCATAATTTTCCTGATACCATTGCAGTTCAGAGTTAATTTCACTCTGCATATCCGTCGCCGACATCAGTTTACCATCCGCCCAGTTATCAAAAGGTTCAATCCGCAGAGGGTAAAATTTATCCTCCGGCCAGGCCGCTTCCCGATAAATAAAAACAAAATCCACACCAATATGATAATCATAATCTGCCGGCAGCAAAGCCAAAGCATCCTTAAAAGATAAATTTATCAACTCGCAAACTGCCGGCAAATCAGTAACCCCTGCCAGTTCGATGTTCACATCAAAGCCGGAATAATATTTATCCGCAGTCCGACAGGGATAGCCGTCATAGGTAAGATCATAAGCTAAACCGGCCTGCGCCGCCCGCTCCGCAAACGCCGTAAGCACGATCTCTTCGTCATAGGTATCAAGCAGGCCGTTAGAGAAACCAAAAACGCCGCCGCGCTCACCGCTGACCACATTAAAAGCCCAAAAATGCCGCCCTGGTTCGTCGACCGGCGTCAGCTCAAAAACTTTAAGCCGGTAAACATCAGCCGCTCGTTCTTCTTCACCAAGACTGCGCGCGTCAAGCACTGTAAACTCACGCTCGTAATGATTTGCCAGATTTTCCAACAGCGCCCGTTCAGACATAAACAATACGTCTGGGAGCGCAAAAAAAAGCAGCAACAGCAGCAGACCAAAAACCAGACAAACCGTCCAGATAACCTGCCGGCCCCAGATTAAAGCAAATTTTAAAATAATCTGTTTAAGCAACCTTAACATTTAAGCACCTGCTTTCCTCAACAATTTGCCAGCAGTGGCAAATTGTAAAGCTGCCCACCAAATTGGCAGGCAGCAATCCTTAAGCCGATTTATTCCTGAACGGCGGCAGGCAACGGCTCGGAGAAAGTGATTTTCTGCTGATAACCGCGCAAAAAAACCTCCAACCGATCCATAACCTTAGCCAGCATTTCTACACGCGGCAGATAAACAACCCGAAAATGATCCGGATTAATCCAATTAAAGCCGGTGCCCTGAACCACCAAAACCTTTTGCTGCTGAAGCAAATCCAGGGCAAACTGGGCGTCATCAGTTATATTAAATTTAGCAGTATCCAAGCGCGGGAAGATATAAAACGCCCCCTGCGGCTTGCCAACACTAATGCCGTCAATGCTGTTTAAACGCTCATATACAAACTGGCGCTGTTCATAAATGCGCCCGCCCGGCCGCATTAGTTCTTCCAGGCTTTGATAGCCGCCCAAAGCGGTTTGAATAATTGCCTGCGCCGGCACGTTAGCGCAAAGACGCATTGTCGTCAACATCTCAACGCCCTCAATATAATCGCGCGCCACTTTTTTGTTGCCGGAAAACAACATCCAACCGGCCCGATAACCGGCGATACGATGCGATTTGGAAAGCCCGTTTAAAGTTACCACAAACAAATCCGGCGCTAAAGCCGCCAGGGATTCATGCTTAACACCGTCCATTAAAAGCTGTTCATAAATCTCATCACAGAAAATCATCAACTCGTTTTCCCGGGCAACCTGAATAATATCCAACAAAACCTCTCTGGGATAAACAGCGCCGGTGGGATTATTGGGATTGATCACCACAATAGCCTTGGTACGGCTGTTTACCTTACTGCGCATATCGGCAATATCCGGATACCAGTTAGCCTGCTCATCACAAAGATAATGCACAGGACGTCCGCCGGAAAGATTTACCGCGGCGGTCCACAGCGGGTAATCCGGGGCGGGCAACAAAACCTCGTCGCCATTATCCAACAGGGCCTGCATGGAGAGCATAATCAATTCGCTAACGCCGTTGCCGGTATAAATATCATCCAGAGCCACGTTTTTCAAGCCGCGCAGCTGATAATGCTGCATAATGGCCTTGCGAGCGGAAAACAAACCCTTAGAGTCAGAATAGCCCTGGCAATCGGGGGCCTTAATCAAAACGTCCTGAATAATTTCTTCCGGCGCAAAAAGATCAAAAGCCGCCGGATTGCCAATATTCAGCTTCAGAATAGTTTCACCCCTGGCCGACATTTTATCGGCCAAATCCACAATCGGTCCGCGAACTTCATAATGAACATCGGCTAATTTTTTTGATTTATTAAATTTTCGCAATTTCTACCATCTCCATATTCAAACACCAGTCAAATCAAAAGCTGGTATACATTCCTGGCCGGCGGCGTCCGGCTCCTGCAAATAACCGTCTTCCCAACCGGTCGCCAGCAAATATTCCTCCGCCTGCCGATATTCGGCAAAGGTCAGCGGCTGCTGCAATTCCGGAAAGGATGCCAAATCACCACAGGGAGTATACTGCCCCATCAAACTGAACATAACCTGCCCAGACTGAAAATTTTGCGTCAACCAATCAATAACCCGAAAGGTGTTGGCCAAATTACCCGGCAAAATCAAATGCCTGATTAATACGCCGCTTTGCATTAAGCCATTTTCGTCCAATCTGTATGCCCCGCGCTGCCGAAACATTTCCGCAATGGCCTTTGCCGCAACTTGCGGATAATCAGCTGCGCCGGAATATTTTGCGGCCGGTTCGGCGAAAGCATATTTATAATCAGGCAGATAAATCTGCACCTTGTCCGCCAAAAGCCGCAAAGCCTCCACCCGCTCGTAACCGCTGCTGTTATAAACCACCGGAACAGACAGAGGCCGCTCCAGGGCCTCGGCAATCGGTAAAATAAAATGAGTGGGATTTACCAAATTAATATTATGCACACCGCTGTCAATCAAAGCCTGAAAAATTTGCCGCAGACGGTTTACCGTAACCTCCCGACCAAAAAAATGCCGACTAATCTCCTGATTTTGGCAAAATACACAGCTCAGCGCGCAGCCGCTAAAAAAAACTGCTCCGCTACCATTGACGCCGCTGATGCAAGGCTCTTCGCCAAAATGAGCCGCAGCGCGCGCCAGAACAGGCAGACTGCCCATACCGCAGCAGCCCTTCCCTTGCCCAGGCAAAATTTCGGGATAACGCGGAACTCCGCAACGTTTAGGGCATATATTACACTTTATCGCCAAACTTATACTCCATATAGTCCAAGATAAAATCAACCGCTTTTTCATAACCAATAAAAGCAGTATTAATTGTTAAATCATAATTTTTGGCCTCGTCCCAGTTGCGGCCGCCGGTATAATACTTAAAGTAGGCACGGCGATTATCGTTAGTTTGTTTAATCAGTCGGCGCGCCTCGTCCGGTTTCAAGCCAAAACGAGTTTCCACATTTTCCACGCATACGTCAAAGGGCGCATGGATAAATATGCGCAGCAACTGCGGCAGTCCGGTTAACACATAGCCGGCGCAACGGCCAATAATCACACAGCTTTCTTTTTCCGCCAGATTGCGGATCACCTTGGCCTGCAATTTGAACAGGTTATCATCAGATACAAATTTTTTATCATCCGGCGAAACTATATCATGTAAATCAGCCGGTGAAAACTTGCGAAACAGCTTGTTGCGCACTGTTTCATCATATTGAACAAACAGGCGTTCATCAATACCGCTGTATTCCGAGCTTAGCCGGCTTATATCGCGATCATAATATTCCACGCCCAATCGGTTGGCCAGTTCCACGCCAATGGTTTTGCCCCAGCTGCCAAAACTGCGGTTAATTGTGATACAAAATTTCTGCATTGTTATCACTCCCCTATTTTTGTTAAATAAAAATTATTCACCCAAATAGGCTCGTTTCACCGAGTCATCATTCATCAAACTCTGCGCATCGCCGGACAAAATAATTTTGCCTGTTTCCAAAACATATGCGCGGTTAGCAATAGAAAGTACCTTTTTAGCGTTCTGTTCCACAATCAAAACCGTGGTGCCCGCTTTATTAATTTCCTGAATAATATCAAAAATTTCGCTAACAAACAACGGCGAAAGGCCCATTGACGGCTCGTCCATCAGAATAATCCGCGGTTTGCTCATCAAAGCGCGGCCAATAGCCAGCATTTGCTGTTCGCCGCCGGACAAAGTGCCGGCAATTTGCTTTTTTCGTTCTTCCAAACGCGGGAAACGCTCATAAACCATTTTAAGCGTTTCCGCAACCTCCGCTTTATCCCGCCGGGTAAACGCGCCTAATTGTAAATTTTCATATACGGAAAGCTGCTGAAAGATCCGGCGTCCCTCCGGAACGTGCGCCATCCCCATAGCAACAATTTTATGCGAAGGTGTTTTCAAAAGGTCCTGCCCCTCAAACTGAATATGTCCGGATTTAGCCGGCACCAAACCGGTTACCGTGTGCAGAATAGTAGTTTTACCCGCGCCGTTTGCGCCAATCAGAGCCACAATCTCGCCCTGGTTAACCTCAAAAGATATCCCCTTAATAGCTTGAATAACGCCATAGAAAACCTGCAAGTTTTCCACCTGCAACATTGCCATAAAACAGCCTCCCTATTCCCCAAGATAAGCCACAATAACCTTGGGATCATTCAAAACATCAGCAGGCTTGCCCTGAGCCAGCATCTGCCCAAAGTTAAGCACCGTAAGCTCTTCACAAATACCGGAAACCAACTTCATGTCATGTTCAATAAGCAAAATTGTCATATCAAACTGATCCCGCACAAAACGAATAGTTTCCATTAGTTCAGCGGTTTCATTCGGATTCATACCGGCCGCCGGCTCATCCAGCAGCAACAGCTTGGGGCTGGTGGCCAACGCTCTGGCAATTTCCAGTTTACGCTGTTTGCCATATGGCAAATTCGAGGCCAGATAATCTCTTTCTCCATACAAATCGAAAACTTCCAAAAGTTCTTTCGCCCGCTCATTAAGTTCCTGCTCATCCCGAAAATAAGAAGGCAAACGCAGAATACCAGAAGCCAGGCTATATTTAACATGCCGGTTTAAGCCAACCTTAACGTTGTCAAGAACCGTCATTTTGGTGAACAAACGAATATTTTGAAAGGTGCGTGCAATCCCTCTATGTGAGATTTCCAACGTGCTATGTCCCGTTAAGTTTTCACCATCCAAAGTAAACGAACCCTCAGTCGGCTGATAAACGCCGGTCAACAAATTAAAAACCGTCGTTTTGCCAGCGCCGTTAGGGCCAATCAAACCATAAAGACAGCCTTTTTCAATATTAACATTAAAGCCGTCCACAGCGCGCAGGCCGCCAAAATGAATGCCCAGATTTTTAACCTCCAGCAAAGCCATTTTATTCGCCCTCCTTTGCCGCATCAACGCCCTGTTTTTTTGCTTTCTTGCTGAAAACGCGCTCTTTGTAACTGTTAAATCTGGCATTGTTATTTAACAGCATCATCATAATCAGCACCACAGCATAAATCAACATACGGTAATCCTGCAAACCGCGAAGAATTTCCGGCAGAACAGTTATTAACAGCGCCGCAACCACCGAACCGGGAATACTGCCCATGCCGCCCATAACAACCATAACCAGAATTTCAATAGATTTATTAAAATCAAAAGTGCTGGGTTTTAAGATACCCAGATTATGGCCGTACAGCACGCCGGCAATCCCCGCGAAGAAAGCAGCCACCACAAAAGCCAACAGCTTGTAATAAACCACCGGGATACCCATGGATTCAGCGGCAATTTTATTGTCCCGGATTGAACAAATGGCTCGTCCATGGCGAGAGTTAACCAAATTGGTAATAACCACGATTGTCAAAATCAACATTATATAAACAATCGTATAGTTGGAATATTTGGGAATACCATTTAAACCACCGGAACCGCCCACAATACTTAAATTGTTAAAAATTGAACGAATAATTTCACCAAAAGCCAGCGTTACAATAGCCAGATAGTCGCCCCGCAGACGCAAAGCCGGAATACCAATAATCACGCCGAAAATTGCCGCAACTACGCCGCCCAACAGCATAGCCAAAGGCAGCTCAATATACATTGGTAAATCCAGATGCACAGTCAGCATACAACCGGCATAAGCGCCAACCGACATAAAACCCGCGTGCCCCAGCGAAAGCTCGCCCAGAAAGCCGACAATCAAACTTAAAGACACCGCCAGAATAATATTCACACCAATCGGCACCAACAGTGCCTTGGCCTGCCGGCTAAAAAACCCCTGTTTGTCCAGCACAAAAAGCACTGCATATACGACGGCAATCACCGCCAGACATAACAAATTCTTTTTGGTTAATAACTGTTTCATTTTCCCCTAACGCCTCTCATTAAAGCAATTTAACGCTTTTATAACAGCTTAAAGCCTCTGCAACAAGCTTACACCTTTTCCATAATCTTCTTGCCCAACAAGCCGGTTGGCTTAACCAGCAAAACCACAATCAAAACGCCAAACACAATAGCGTCCGCTAACTGGGTAGAAATATAGGCTTTGGATAAACTTTCAATAATGCCCAACAAAATACCGCCCAGCATGGCCCCCGGCACGCTGCCGATACCGCCCAAAACAGCCGCCACGAAAGCTTTGATACCGGGCATAGCGCCGGTATAAGGGCCAACATAACCATAAGAAGCAATATAAAGCACGCCTGCCACAGCAGCCAAAGCCGAACCAATCAGGAATGTAACGGCAATAGTTTTATTAACATTTACGCCCATCAGCTGGGCCGCGCCCTTATCCTCAGAAACCGCCAGCATAGCCTTACCAGTCATCGTATTGTTAATAAACCAGGTTAAACCAACCATCAGAATAATAGTCAGAACCAGGGTTATAACAGCATTGCCGCTGATTGTAAAATCGCCCACCTGAATAGAAGCAACATTAATCGCCGATTCAACCCGACGCTGGGTAGAACCAAAAATCAGCAGAGCCAGACTTTGCAAAAAGTAGCTTACGCCAATAGCCGTAATCAAAACCGCCAAAGGAGAAGCCTGACGCAACGGTTTATAAGCAATGCGTTCAATCAGCACACCCAAAACAGCGCAAACCACCATACTGGTCAAAATCGACAAAAACGGCGGAAAATGCAATGTCGACATCGCAATAGAAAGCGTATAGGCCCCTACCATGATGACGTCGCCATGAGCAAAGTTCAGCATTTTGCATATGCCGTAAACCATCGTATAGCCCAAAGCAATCAACGCATAAATACTGCCAAGGCTCAGACCGTTAAGAAGCTGTGCTAAAAATTCCAACTGTATCACCTCATTAAAACAATAAAGACTATTTTGTAATAATCTTAAAGACTATTTTTATATTATATCATAGATTTTTATCGAACTCAATTATTTTTTTTAGATTTGGGGAGAAAAAAACAAAAAAATTTAATACACAGCGGATAAATATTACTAAATAAGCAAATCTGCCGTCAGCGTCAATATCAAGCCAACGGCAGATTTAAAAGTTCACAAAAAATTATTGATTATTCAGCCTGAGTAATGTCGCCGTCCTGAATGATAGCAATAATAGCATCCTTGGTAGCGTCGCCGTTTTCGTCCCAAGACATATGGCCGGTTACACCGTCAATCTCGATATCATACATAGCGGCAACCAAAGCTGCGTTATCAGCACTGCCGGCTTTTTCCAAAGCAGCGGCAATAGCGTAAACAGCGTCATAACCGTCAGCAGCAAACTGATCCGGCACAGCGCCGTAAGCTTCCTGATAAGCAGTTACAAAGCCAACAGTCTTCTCATCAGTAGCGCTGGGAATGAAAGGAGTCAGGAAAGCAGAACCATTAATTAAAGTTGTATCGCCTTCCAACTGTTTAATAACGCCGTCCCAGCCATCACTGCCAAAGTAGGGTACATCCAGACCAACGTCGCCAGCCTGGTTAGCCACATAAGCAACTTCCTGATAATAGAAAGGCATAAACAAAGCCTGTGCACCGGAATTTTTAATGCTGGTCAGCTGAGTATGAAAATCAACATCACCGGAAGCAAAAGATTCAGCAGCGGTAACAGTGCCGCCCAAACCTTCATAAGCAGCTACAAAAGCCTCATAAATACCGGAGGAATATGCGTCAGATACATCATACAAAACAGCGCAGTTGGTAATGCCCTGGTCATAGATGTATTGAGCCATATGCTCGCCCTGCTGCGGATCGGTAAAGCAGATACGGAAGCAGTTGTCATACTGAGCAGCAGCGATTGCAGAGCCAGAAGGGGTAATCTGCAACAAACCGTCGGCATGAGATTCTTCAGTTACCGCAATACAGGGAACGCTGGTAACGGAACCAACCAGAGCGTTCATACCCTTGTCCATCAAAGTGTTGTAAGCGTTTACAGATTTTTCAGCGTCATGCTGGTCATCCTCAGCTAACAACTCAAAGGTATAACCTGCAACACCGCCGGCAGCGTTAATTTCAGCTACAGCGATTTCTTCGCCCTGCTTGGCAGAGGTGCCATAGCTGGCAGCCGCGCCGGTCAGCGGGCCAATGCTGCCGATGTAAAACACTTTGTTTTCATCATTAGCGCCGTTATTGCTTTGTTGTTGATTGTTGTCAGAGCCACAGCCAGCAAAAGCAAACATAGCCACAACAGCAACCATACACAAAGCAAGTAACTTTAAGTAGTTCTTCTTCATGTCTTTTTTCCACCTTTTCTAAAAAATTTTTTCGTCAGGCCATATTCAGCCTTACGTTATAATAAAAAATTATACGTCAAAGCAACCTAGCTTGTCAATATAGTTTAACAATTTTTACCTCAATTTTTTTTATTTATTCTGTATATTTAATTTTGCATACAAAACAAATTGCTTGCTTATACGTCTTTATTCTGTTATAATTTATTTAAGTACAAATACAAGGAGTTTTGTTTATGCCCAAAGATAAATATTTTCTGATCATAATATCAATCATAACCCTGCTGTTATGCGGCGGCTGTCAAAAAGAACCGATCAGCCTGCTGGGAATAACCAGCAGCAACGAATTTTCCACCACCGGCAACAATTCAATTATTCATCAAGCTCAGGCCAACGAACCCGAGGACTGCCTGCTTTACATAATTAACGATCCCTCCGAAGACGAACTGGCCCAGCTGCTTTCCTATACACAGGTAAATTTGGACAGCGAAGCGCCGCTGACCTTGCTTGCTCCCTGCAAACAGGAAAGTCTGCTGAAAATTTACCGCCTGGATTATAATGAAGAAAACCAAACCTATGAACGTACCGATGAGGTTTGGACACTGGACAGCACCGGCAAAGGCTTTATAGCCGCTGCCCAGCTTAATTATGGTGCAGCAGAGCAGCCAACCTATGAAATTTATATAGAAAACGGCGAAGCCTACGGCAGCTATTTTTTCGCTTTGCCGACAGAAGGCGAAACTCTGCCCCACATTGATTATTTAACCAAGCAGGGAACAGTAATAACCATGCGCGGATTGGATTAAAACTGATAACATCTCATAATTAACAAAGAGCAGCCATTTTAATTTGAACGGCAGCCCTCTGTTACTTTACTAAAAACGTGGCATACATTCTGTTAAGAAAGTATGCCACGTTTACGATTCTGTTAAAATTTTTATTAACGACTAACGGCGCAGGCCAAGCTCGTTAATGATCTTGCGGTAGCGCTCAAAATCCTGGGCTTTAATATAGCCAAGGAAACGACGGCGCTGGCCCACCAGCTGCAACAAACCGCGGCGGGAATGGAAATCCTTGGGGTGGCGTTTCATATGCTCTGTAAGATCAGAAATACGCTGGCTGAGCAACGCAACCTGAACCTCCGGCGAGCCGGTATCACCCTCATGCTGTTGAAATTTAGCAATGATTTCCGCTTTTTTAGCAGTAGTCAACGGCATCAATCAGTACCTCCTGTTTAATATTAGCCAACAGCCCAGATAAGGTCGGAGTTTCCGTATCCGCGCCGTGGTAGGCTGACGGCCTTATCAGACCGCCTCGTTTATTATATAACAAAGTTTGCGATTTGGCAATAGTTTAACAAGGATTTTTTGTTATTTTTTGCCTTAATATTTCTGCGGCAATACGGCTGTCTGCCGCAATCTGTTCCCGCAGCAATTCCATAGATGCAAATTTACGCTCCGGCCGGATCTCCTGCACAAAATGAACGCGCATATGCTGGCCATACAAATCCTGATCCACGCCTAAACAGTGGGTTTCAATAGTCGGAACAATATTTTCCGCGATCGTTGGCCGAAGCCCTACGTTAACCACCGCCGGCCAGCGACAATCGGAACACTCCGCCCAGGCTGCATAAACGCCGTAAGCCAAAAGCAAATTTTCATCCGCCAGAATGTTAGCGGTAGGGAAACCGAAAAACTGCCGGCCCAGCCGACGGCCATGCACAATCTCGCCAGATAGCATATATTCCCGGCCCAACAGGCGATTAGCCTTGGCAATTTTGCCCTCGGCAATCAAGCGACGCAGCCAGCTGCTGCTAACAATGCCGCCGCAGCGACGGCAGGGCGGCATAACCTCTACCTGAAAGCCATATTTTTCACCCAATTTCTGCAAAGTTTCTGCATTACCCGCTCCTCCGGCGCCAAAGCTGAAATTAAAGCCGACAATCAGCAAATCAATATGCAAACCGTCCGGACGCAGAAACTGGCGCACAAAATCCTCCGGGGGCAAAGCTGCCAACTCTGCCGTAAAAGGCAGTTCCAGCAGATAATCAAGCCCCATACTGGCAATAGCCTGCCTTTTTTCTGCCTGGCTTTGCAAAAGCCGGGGCGGCCTGCCGGTCAGCACAGCCAGCGGATGCGGCTCAAAAGTAAAGGCCAGAGAGCAGCCGCCGGCGTTTTGGGCCGCCGCCACAGCCCGGCGCATAAGCTGTTGATGCCCCAGATGCACACCGTCAAAATTGCCCAGCGTAACCGCTAAAAATTTATCCGGTCGTTTAAAATCCTTAATTGATTGAAGTATCTTCATCAAAATACCCTCGAAAAAAGAATATCCCAAAATCAAAGTAAAACTTTGTCCATATGCAAAATCAACATTTCGTTACAGGCGCAGCCCTGCGCCTCATATCTGGTTTCGCCGACCCCCAGCAAGCGCCCCTGATACATTACCCGGCAGGCGGGAGCCTCCGCCTCAGATAAACCAAGCACAATCTCCCGACCATGCAGGGCATACTGAAAATCATTTTCTGTTTGCAGTTCAATCAGCGGTAAATGCGCCACGCCCTGGTCAAGCGGCACAAGACGGCTAAAATCTCCCCTTTGCAGGCTGGCCTCGGCCTCGGCCAGGGATACGGAATCCGGTTTGACAAAGCTGCCGACCACCGTACGCTCCAGAGCAGATAAATGCCCGCCAACGCCAAGCGCCTGGCCAATATCATGAAACAGCGTGCGAATATAGGTACCGCTGGAGCAGCAAATTTCCATCTGAATTTTGGGCAGTTCCATAGCCAGAATTTTCAAACTGTAAATTCGGACTTCTCTGGCCGGCCTTTCCACCTCAATCCCCGCCCTGGCTAATTTATACAGTTTTTGACCGTCAATTTTCACGGCACTGACCATTGGCGGTACCTGTTTAATATAACCGGTAAACTGCGGCAAAACAGCCAACACATCCTGCTCTACCACTGCCGAAACACGCTCCGGCGCGGCCTGTTCAACCACCTCTCCCCACTTATCATAGGTGCTGGTAACACTGCCCAGGGTCATTTCGCCAATATAGGTTTTGGGCAGAGCCGTAAAATATTCGGCCAGGCGGGTGGCTTTCCCCAAACATACCGGCAAAATACCGGTAGCCTGCGGGTCCAGCGTGCCGGTGTGGCCGACCTTGCTTTTGCGCGGCAGATGACGGCGCAGCACCGCAACCACGTCATGCGAAGTGTAACCGGCCGGCTTATAAATATTAAGGAAACCGTTTGCTTCCCGCGGCAGATTTTCAACCATTAAAGCCGGGCCTCCGTTTCCTGCAACAGGCGTTTGGCCGCCGCCAACACTCTGGGCTGAACCTCGGCCAGGCTGCCCTTAATAGTGCAGCCGCTGGCCGCATAATGACCGCCGCCGCCAAATTCCGCCGCCAATTTGCCCACGTTATAGCCGTCGCGGCCGCGCATCGAAACCTTAACCGTCCCCTGCTCGGCGCGCTCGTCAAAGAATACGCCTATTTTAACACCCTCCAGCTGCATGGTTTCGCCGGCAATGCCGTCCACATCCTCCGGCAAAGCATGATAGCGCTCTTTGGTGGCGGCGTCAATACTGCACCAAACCAGCTTGTTGTCATCGGTTTTCTGCATACCGGAAAGCGCCAGCCCCAACATTCGGATATGCCCCAAACTGCGCGATTCAAAAAGCTGCACCCGCATTTCTTCCATATTAATGCCCTGCGCTAACAGCTCCGCCGCAATTTGCAGTGTATGCACCTTAGTATTGGTAAAACGAAAACCGCCGGTATCCGTACAAATAGCCGCATACAGACAACGCGCCAAATCAAGTTCCAGCGGAACCTGACAGAATTGTAAAAACCAGTAAATAAGTTCTGCGGTAGCCGCCAAATGAGGATCAACCAGGGATACTGACGGAATATCGTCCCGCAGGGCGTGGTGGTCAAAAATTAACAGCGGCAGCCGCGGCACATAATCATCAATCCAACCGTTACCGGTACGCTCTAAAGTGGCGCAGTCCACCAGGATTAACAAATCTGCATCCGCGAAACCAGCGGCGGCCAGCTCATCAGGGCGCAAAATTTCCCCGGCCCCGGGCAGAAAACTTAAATGACGCGGCACAGCATCCTGAAAAACCACCGCAGTCTGTTTGCCCAGCCGCTTTAAGCCCAGCGACAAACCCAGAGAAGAACCCAGCGTATCGCCGTCCGGTGAAATATGCCCCACAATCAGTATCTTTTGGCTGGCCGCAACCAAATCATAGGCTGGCTGAAAATCATAATTCTTAAGGTTATAATTCATCAGTATCCACCTACACTTTATTCCTGCTGGCCAGTATGCTGGCGTTCCCGCTCATAATCAGCCAACATCTCACTAATCTTAAAACCGGCCTCAATGCTGTGATCGTCCACAAAAATCAATTCCGGCACTGTGCGTGTATGCAGACGGCGCGCCAATTCGCTGCGAATATGACCACCCGCCCGGTGTAGAGCGTCCAGAGTTTCATCTTTAGCGCCACTTTCAGCAAAATGGCTGACATAAACCTTGGCCTGGGTCAGTTCCCGGTCAACCTGAACCGCCAAAATAGAAACCAGCTTTAAGCGGGGATCCTTTAGTTGGCGAACAATATCAGCAATTTCTTTTTTCAATTCCTCGGACAAACGCCGACTTCTATATTGTGTCATTTTATTTCCTTTCATATTTATCTAAAGTATTAGGGCTTTGCACCAAACTACTCAGCCCAAAGCCCCGTATACTTCTATATTTAGTTAATGATCTTACAGTTCTCTGGCTGTTTCTTCCATAACAAAGGCCTCGATAATATCGCCGTCTTTAATATCGTTATAATTTTCAATACCGATACCACATTCAAAACCCTGCAAAACCTCTTTCACGTCATCCTTAAAGCGTTTCAGCGAAGCCAGCTTGCCCTGGAAAATAACCACGCCGTCGCGGATAATGCGCACCTCCGAATTGCGGGTAATTTTACCCTCCAACACATAGCCGCCGGCCACCAGACCGATTTTAGGCACTTTGAAAGTATTGCGCACCTCCACCTGCCCCTGCCAGGTTTCTTTAAGAACCGGCGAGAGCAAGCCTTGCATAGCCTGTTTAACATCCTCGATGGCATCATAAATCACGCTGTACAGGCGCATATCGACCATTGCATTTTCAGCGGCTTTGCGCGTCTGGGCGTCCGGCCGCACGTTAAAGCCAATGATGATAGCGTTGCTGGCGTCGGCCAGCATCACGTCCGATTCATTAATAGCGCCAACGCCGATGTGAATAATTTTAACTTTAACCTCATCCGTACTTAGTTTTTCCAGGGATTGGCTCAAGGCCTCGACCGAACCGCGTACATCAGCCTTGATGATGATATTCAGATCTTTAACCTCACCCTCGGCAATCTTGGAGAACAAATCATCCAACGAAACACGAGCCGATTTGCGCATTTCTTCCTCGCGCTTTTTGTTGGCCTGAATTTGGGCGGCGTATCTGGCGTTGCGCTCATCCTTAATAGCAATAAAGGTTTCGCCGGCCTCCGGTACTTCCGAAAATCCCAAAATCTCCACCGGCATAGACGGCCCGGCGCTGCGCACAGTCCGTCCGCTGTCGTCTGTCATCGCCCGCACCTTGCCGAAAACCGAACCGGCAATAATAGTTTCGCCAACTTTAAGCGTGCCTTTTTGTACCAGCAGCGTAGCCAGAGGGCCTCTTGCCCTATCCAGTTTGGCCTCAATAACGGTGCCGCGCGCCTGGCGTTTGGGATTAGCCTTAAGCTCCGAAACCTCGGCCACCAGCAAGATCATTTCCAGTAGATTTTCAATACCAATGCCCTGTTTGGCTGAAACCGGCACCATAATCACGTCGCCGCCCCAGTCCTCGGCCACCAGTTCATATTCCGTCAATTCCTGTTTAACCTTTTCCACATTAGCGCCCGGTTTATCAATTTTATTGATCGCCACGATAATTGGCACGCCAGCCGCTTTGGAGTGATTGATCGCCTCAACGGTCTGCGGCATAATGCCGTCGTCTGCGGCTACCACCAATACCGAAATATCCGTAACCTGCGCGCCGCGCGCCCGCATAGCGGTAAAGGCCTCATGGCCGGGCGTATCCAGGAAAGTAATTTTGCGCCCCTGAATACCCACCTGATAAGCGCCAATATGCTGCGTGATACCGCCGGCCTCGGTTGAGGTTACTCTGGTGTTGCGGATAGCGTCCAGCAGAGAAGTTTTGCCGTGGTCAACGTGCCCCATAACGGTAACTACCGGCGGACGTTCTTTCAAATCGCGCGGATTATCCAAATCATCCTCCAGAATTTCCACAATGCGCTCCTGACGAACCTCAACTTCCACACCGAACTCGTCAGCCAGTAAAATTGCCGTATCAGATTCCAAGCTTTGGTTAATTGTCGCCATAATACCCAGTTCAAAAAGCTTTTTAATCAGCTCGCTGGCCGTTTTGTGCATGCTCTTAGCCAACTCGGAGAGAATAATCGTTTCACCGATAACAACCTTCTTGGGAGTAGCCGGAGCGATCTCCACTTTTTGCCGCTTTTGTTCTTTATACTTATTGCGCGGCTTATTTTTGCCGGCTTTCTCAAAACGATTTATACGTTCCTGATTAAACTCCTGTTCCCGCTGATTTTTAGCAGTACGCTTTTTCTCTGGACGACGGCTGTCCGGCTTGGCGGCTGCTGCCGGTGGAGCATAAACCACCTCGGCCTTGGCAGCCGGAGCCTTAGAACGTTCACTACGGCCGCCGTTATCAACACGTTTATTATCCTGACGCTTATCCCGATTAGAGTTGCGAGCGTTATCATTGCTGCGATTATTCTCTCGGTTATTTTCGCGTCCATCACGGTTATTATGGTTGTTTTCCTTTTTATTCCGATTATTGGCGTTATCCCTGCTATCTTTTTTATCGCGGTTTTCCTTGTTGTTTTCCCGATTATCACGACGGTTGTTTTTGCCGGCTGAATTGGCAGAACCGACAGTTTTTTGTTCGGATTGGGAACGGGCGGCAGTTTCGCTTTTCGCTGGTGCATTTTGAACGACGGCAGGCTCCGTCTTCGTTTCGTCATTAATCTTTTTGTCAGCCAGCTCCGGTTTGGCTGCCGGTTTTTCCGGTTTGGCCTCTGGGATTTTCTTCTCCTCAGATTTAACCGGTTCCTTAACCTCCGGGGCCTTGGCCTCTTTAGCCTCTTCAAGCTGTTCAGTCTTGCTGGCAACCGCCGGCTCTGCGGGTGGCTTGGCATAGGTTTCCGGAATAGCAGCCGCTTTTTCCGGCTCTTTATTGTCTGCTGGCTTATCTGCCGGCGATTCGACAACAGCCGGCGCTGTCTGTTCAGCTTTAGCTGCCTCTTCAACCGCCGCCTGCTGTTCTTTCAACGCCCGCTCGGCCTCCACAACTTCTTTTTTTATACGCTTAACGGTCGGCTTAAAACCCGGTACTGCATCTGCTTTGCCAAAATAACGGCGTGCCAGCTCTTCGGCGTTATTATCCATAATACTCATATGATTTTTAATGTTGCAGCCCTGTTTTTGCAGATACTCCACCATTTTTTTGCTTTCCACATTCAATTCCTTGGCCAATTCATGAACACGTATTTTTCCCAATCAAACCACTCCTTCAAGAACCAAAAAAACTCTTTTGTCAGTCCTTAACTTTATATATTATCATAATTTATAACATATTAACAATCTGGGCAAGCGCCGGCTCTGCCAGCTGTAATATTTTTAGCTTATCGTTTAGGCCCCGGCAAAAATTTTCATTTCCCAGCGCTAAAATACCGCGCTCCGGCTTGCCGATGGCCTGCCCCAGCTGCTGTTTACAGCCAAAACGCCAGATTTTAACCAACATACGGCTGCTTTCCGGTAATTTTTGCCAGCGCTGCCAAAAATGCCCGGCAGAGTTTTCGCTCAAATCATCAGCCAGTATAACCAAACGAACCTGGCCCTTAGCCAGAGCCTGACCAACCATATCACTGCCGCTGAACAAACCGCCGGATTTCTGCGCGAAGCCCAAAAGCGTATAAACGCCCTGTTCGGCCTTTTTTATTGCAAGCTCCATCCTATTGGTTCAACTCCTCCTGCAATTTAGTTTTCAACTCATCGCTCAACGGCTGTTTAAGCGCCCGCTCCAGCGCCCGGCTTTTCAAAGCCTTTTGCAAACAGGCGGCGCTGCGGCAAAGGTAGGCGCCACGCCCGGCCATACGCCCGGAATGGTCAAGCACTACCTCGCCAGCCGGCGTGCGCACTATGCGGCAAAGCTCCTGTTTATCACGCATATTACGGCAGGCTATGCAGGTACGCTGCGGTTTCTTTTTATTCCCCTGTATCTGTTGATTTTTCATCATTTTCTTTTATATTATCTTTAGTAATGTTGTCATTGCTGCTTTCTGTAATTTTTTTCGCTGCAACTTGTTCTGGGTTGTTTGCTATATTTTTTTCAGTGTTATCAGCAGCTTGTTCGGCTTTCTGCATTTTTTCTTCATTTTCCTGCTGGGCCAAACGAACCTCTTGCTGCGAAAGACTTTCAATATCAATTTTGCAGGCTGTCAGGCGCACCGCCAGGCGGGCGTTTTGCCCCCGTCGGCCAATCGCCAGCGAAAGCTGATTATCCGCTACCAAAACACGGGCCGTGCGGTTCTCTTCATCAACCGATACCTGCAAAGCCTTGGCCGGCCCAATAGCGTTGCTGATAAACTGCGCCAAATTATCAGACCAACCAACAATTTCCACTTTCTCGCCGGAGAGTTCCTCAACGATATTCTGAACCCGCATACCTCTTGCGCCAACGCAGGCACCCATAGCGTCCACATCTTCATCATGGCTGACTACCGCCACCTTGGCGCGGCTGCCAGGATCGCGAACCACCGCTTTAATCTCCACCACACCGTCAAAAATTTCCGGCACCTCCTGCTCCATCAAACGGCTAAGCAGGCCGGGATGCGTACGGCTAATGACAATGTATGTGCCGCGGTTGCCTTTGCGAACCTCCTCAACATAAACTTTAATCGGATCGCCTATTACATAGCGCTCGTTAGGAATTTGATCCGCCGGGGTTAAAATTGCCTCCGTTTTGCCAATATCCACAATCACATTGCGCCCTTCAATACGCACAATAGAACCGCGCACAATTTCGCCCTCGGCTTTGGCATAAGCGTCGTAAATAACGTTGCGTTCCGCCTCGCGAATCCGCTGCACAATCACCTGCTTGGCGGTCTGGGCGGCAATACGGCCAAAAGAACGCGGCGTAACCTCGGATTCAAACATATCGCCAATTTCAAACTCCGGATCATAGGTTTGCGCCTCGGCCAAAGACATTTCGATCTTATCGTTTTCAACCTCGGCAACAACTTCCTTGCGATAGTAAACATGAATATCCCCGTCTTCGCGGTTTATCTCAACGCGTACATTCTGCGAAGAACCATAGTTCTTTTTATACGCAGAAATTAAAGCGTCTTCCAAGGCCTCCAGCAGAACATCCATCTTTATACCCTTGGTCTGTTCCAATTCTGCCAGAGCATCCAGAAATTCCTTGTTGACATACTCCCCTGCCATTTTTTCACCTCATATTTTCTATATTTTTCACAAAGTTTAAGTACAAAGCTACTTTAAAACTTAAATACCAAATGCGCTTTGGCAATTTCATCTATTGCAAAAACCAGCCGTCTATCAGTATTTTCTTCCCGCAGGGCCACGCCATCCGGCTCACTATACCCCTCCAAGCGGCCATAAAACTGTTTTTGCCCGTCTTTGGCGGCAAACAGCTTAACGCTGACATCCTCGCCGGCGAAACGCTGAAAATCCGCCGGTTTAATCAACGGGCGTTCCAAACCGGGCGAACTGACCTCCAAATTATAGGAAGGCTCAATAAAATCCTCCTCGTCCAAAGCCGCGCCAACAGCCCGGCTGACGTTGGCGCAAAGCTCGTGCCCAACCCCATCCTCACAGTCAATATATAAACGCAGCGTCCAGTCGCGGCCGGCTTTTTGCCACTCCACCGCCACCAGTTCCGCGCCCTCCTGATTACACAAAGGCTCGGCCAAAGCCATAACCCTGGTTTCAATAGCGTTTGCCATTTTGCCACCTCGTATTATAATTTATCAAGCCAAAAAAAATAGTATACCATACCGGTACACTACTACAAGCTAACTGAGTTCCTTGTTATAATATAGCAGGTACGGCGGAATTTGTCAAGCCCTTTTTGCAATTTTTTGTATATTTTGCATAAAAAATACCTGCCAAAAACAAATTACAAGTTCAACAAACGCCGCCGCTTGAAAAAATTATAACTGACTGTCGTCAATTTCATCCAAAATACGCAGACGGTCATCATAAACCGGAATAGACGCCCGTATTTTGGGCAAAACTGAATAATCCAAATCCGCCAGCAAGATCCCCGGCGCTACCGCCTCCTCGCCGCCGCAAATCAGTTCGCCAAGCGGGTCCACCGCCACCGACCAGCCGGGATATTTGCCGCTGTGGTCATGGCCGGTTCGATTGCAGGCCAATACAAAAATCTGGTGGTCAACGGCCCGGGCCTGATTTAACAGCAGCCAGTGTTTTGCTCTTACGGTGGGCCATTGCGCCGGGACAATCAGCGTGTTAGCGCCGCGCAGGGCTAAATTCTGAATAGCAGCCGGGAAACGCAGATCATAACAAACTGCCAGGCCAAAAAGCCCCCAGGGGGTTTCCACCAGGCCCCATTCGTCGCCCGGCTTAAAATAATCCGGCTCTTTCAAACCATTAGGGAAAAGATGCAGCTTACGATATTTATAGATGATTTCTCCCCTATCGTCAATCACCAGCGCTGTATTAAAAAAACTGCCGCCTTTTTGCTCGGCAATCGTGCCGCCAAAAATATACATTCCATGTTCCCGGGCCTTGCGCATTAACAACTGGGCGCTGCTGCCCTGACGCAAATTCTGGGCCAGCTGCGGCAGGTGCGTCAAGTCATAGCCCACGTTCCAAAGCTCCGGCAGCACCGCCAGCTGAGCACCGCAGGCCGCGCACTCATCCAACAGGGCGGAAACCACCGCCTCGTTATGCTGAACCTCGCCGGGGCGAACGTCGAATTGCAACAGTGCGGCGCGTAATGCCTGATTATTCAAGATAACTCACTCTCCCCTAACCTGTATTTCCGATATAGCTTAAACCTGGGACAGGATTGGCAAAATATCAATAAGCCGGCTGACTTCCGGCACTTTCTGATTCAGCGCAACATTTTCAAAATCCCAGCCCTCACAAACCTTAACCCAAACAGGATTAGCCCGCACCGCCAGCGCCGGCGCAATCTCGCTCTTCAGGCTGTTACCGATTACCCAGGTTTGGGCGGGCGCAAACTCATGCCGCTGCATTATATTTTGGTAGACCTCGGGCGTTTTTTTATCCACCACAATAATCTCCTGAAAATATTCATTTAAGTGGTGCTGTTCCACCTTGTATTTTTGCTCGTCATAACCTCCCTGCGTCAACAGCACCAAATAATGCCCGGCCTCGGCCAATATATCCAGCAGCGTTTTAGCGCCGTCCACCAGGGGATAGTCCGCCTCGCGAAAGCTGTTGCCCAAATTCTCAAAAGACGCTGCCTGCTCTTCATCAAACGGCTGAAAATATTTTTCGCAGTAAAAGGCATAGGTTTTGCGCATCGCCTGTGGAAAGGCCCAGGGAACATAAGCGTCGGCCTGCTCCACCGCCTCGCGGTCAAAAGCGTCCAGGGTATAATAAATATTTTCGTCGGCCAACCCCAAAGCGGCCATTTGCTGCAAAAATTCCTCGGTCAGTTCAACGAAAATCTGATGAGTGTAAATCAAGGTATCGTCCAAATCAAAAATCAACAGCATAAAGCGTTTCTCCTTATTGTTTTTCCAGGCCTTTCAGGCGAATATCCCGATCACTGGCCAGCAGGCAGGGCTCGCACAGACTAAGTAAACGGGATATTGAGCGCACGCCGAGATATTCCTGCAAACTGGCAATATCTAGGTTGGTGGTGGATATGGTCGTTAAACATTCGTTCATGCGATAATTTAAAATACTGAACAAAACCCCCCGCGTCCAATCCGAAAAATTATGGCTGCCCAAATCATCCAAAATCAGCACCTTAACCCTTTTGGCCTGCTCCTGCAAGCGGCGGACTTGATCCTCCGCGCCGTTGAAAGCCCCGCGCAGCTCGTCCAAAAAATCCGGCACCACCAGAAACAGCACCCGCTGGCGGCAGTATAGCAAATAGTTAGCCGCCGCCGCCGCCAAATGAGTTTTCCCGCTGCCCACTTGCCCAACCAACAACAGGCCGCGCGGGTTTTGCCCGGCAATCACCGCCGCGCAGCAGTCCCGGGTTTTGCCCAAAGCCGTCTGCGCCAGCTGATAACAGGTGCGTCCTTTAGCCTCCGGCACGCTTATATTGCCCGGATAATTGGCCAAATCGAAGTTGGCAAAAGTCATTCGCTGCAACGCCGGCTGCAAACGCGCCGCCCGACAAGCCTGTTGAAAACGGCGTTGCGCGTAACAACGGCACACCTCGGCCTGACCGTCCATGCGCAGAATAAAACCGCTGCCGCCGCAGACCGGGCATACTCCAGTCGATTTAGCATCCAGATCCACAGCCAAATCATCAACAGGTGAAACGCCGGCTGAAACCGCTAATTCCTGCCCGGAAATGATTTCAGAAAAATTCTGCATTATAGACACACCTCTTTATTTTATTATCAACTCTTTTGTTTAAGGATATGCTCGCTTAATAAGTCAATAAAATCTGCCGCCTCGGCGGAAAGTTCGTTCTGTTTTCTTTTAATGTAGCCATAATAAACACAGTTTTCTTGCTCGCCAAAGGGAATTTCCAGATAGTTAGCCACAGAATCCGGGGTGTGCAAACCAAGCCCCGTCGTAATGCTGGCCAAATCGGTATTACGCAGCAGCGTAATCAACATATGCTCGCTGTTTGTCAGCACCCGATAGCGTTTGGCGTATTCCGAGTCCAAAGCAAAATTATCCCCCTGGTAACTGATCAGCCCCAAATGCGCCAGAGAATCTTCATCCAGGGTATTTTTGGGGGAAACTTTAGCATTTTGACGGCCAACAACCAAAGCTAAATTGGTGCAAATCAATTTATGAAACAACAGTTTTTTTTGCGCCAGTAAATGCTGAAAGGCCGGCAGCTGGCGCGTATGCACCGACACAAAACCAACTTCGGCCTGGTGGCTTTCCACATAACGCACTACGTCTTCCATATGCCCTTCCCAATAGGCGCAAAAAATTTCATCCTGCCGGCGATCGTTATACCACTGGCTCAACAAATTGGCAATCAGATTGCTGGGCAGCGAGGCAATCGCCAGCTGGCGCTCCTCCCGCCGGTTTAACACCGAAGAAAGCAGGCGGGCATTGTTCAGAATGTTAACAGCGTACTGATAAATTTGCTTGCCGGAATCCGAAAGAGCAATGCCACGCGCCTGGCGCACAAAAAGCTCAATCCCCAACTGCTCCTCCAACTGCCTGATAATACGGCTGACGTTGGGTTGCGTGGTATATAAAATCTCCGCAGCCTGACTAAAACTTTTGCAGTCCGCACACACCACAAAATATTCCAGTTGTTTAACCTCAATCATCAGCTATTGTTCTTTTGGCTGTTCAGCCAATCCTCCGCCTGGTGCAGAGCGGCCTCCACCGCTGGCAAGGCCGGGCCGCCCGGCGTACAACGCGCCGCCACACATTTATCAATAGCAATATAATCGTAAATATCTGCCTTAAACACTTCGGAAAACTGCTGAATTTCGGCCAGAGGCAGATCTTCCAGGCCTACGCCCCGGTCTTCAGCATACTTCACAAGTTGGCCAATAATGCTGTGCGCCTCCCGAAATGGCACGCCGTGCGCTGCCAGATAATCAGCCGCGTCGGTGGCGTTAATAAAGCCGCCTTTGGCCCGCGCGTGCATCAGCTCCCGATTAACCCGCATGGTAGCCAGCATGGGCGCAAACACCAGCAAAGACTTTTTCACGGTATCCACCGTATCAAAAAGCGCCTCTTTGTCCTCCTGCAAATCCTTATTATAAGCC
>CAQWMM010000015.1:40831-41970 GCA_948907985.1 uncultured Bacillota bacterium | reverse complement strand
TTACTACTACTTCTTCTTGCTTGAACTTGGCTGCTCACTATTTAGTTTTCAAAGACCTAACTCGTTCTGCCCTCACTGTCGCTGCGCTTTTTGAAGTGTGCCGCTCAGCGAGTGCTTATATATAATAACACCTTTTGCCCCTTTTGTCAACACCTTTTTTCAATTTTTTTATAATTTTTTCCAACTTTTTTCAAGCAGCCTCTTTCTGCTCATTTCAAACCAATTCTTTCCTATTATATACAACTGTTTCGCGCCGGTTATGGCCCGCGCTCATGTTATAACCCCGCTATTATTCAGCTATCTTTTCACAGAAACGCATAATCATTGTTGCCACCTCGGCTCGGTTAGCCTCCTTAAAGGGCGCAATCAGCCCCTCGCCAACGCCGTCCATCAGGCCGCTGCCCACTGCCCACTGTATCGGCTCCTGCGCCCAGGCCGACGCAGTCTTGCCATCCAGGAATCTACCCAAATCACCGCGCGCGCTCACGTCATACCCCTTATACTGCGCGTAACGATACAGCACCGCCGCCAGCTGTTCACGGGTAATATTATCGTCGGGAGCAAAACGATCCGCCGTCAGGCCGTTCACCACGCCGTTCTGCGCCGCCCAGTTCACCGCCTCGCTATACCAAATTCCCGCCCGCACGTCCACAAAGTCCGCCGCCTTATTATCGCCCGGCGCGCCGGCCCAGCTTTCTTCGTTCGCTGAACTTCCGTTGGTCGTCATACGATAAAGCATCGTAACCAACATACCCCGCGTCATCTTCGCGCCCGGCGCAAACTCGTTTTCGCGTATGCCGTTCATCAGACCCAGCCTGTGCATATAAGCCACCGGCCGCACATACCAATCCATCTGTTTAACATCAATATATTTGGCCCTCACTTCGGCCTCTGCCGCGTCCAGTTCCGCCGCCGAAAGCCGCAGACTGCCAGCCGTCCCTGCAGTTTTCCCGGGCAGCTCCGTCTGCTCTGCCTTTTCCGGCTGCTCCGGTTTAGTTGGCTGCTCCGTCTTCGGTACTCTATGCGTCCGGTGGCTGCCGCCGCTGGGTTTGGTATCCGGATTTACAGTATAAGGATTATTACCGGGCTTGTTATCCTCGCCGGGTTTATTATCTTCACCAGGTTTATTATCTTCACCG
>CAQWMM010000015.1:0-40731 GCA_948907985.1 uncultured Bacillota bacterium | reverse complement strand
GGCTTATTATCTTCACCGGGCTTATTATCCTCGCCGGGCTTATTATCTTCACCGGGCTTATTATCTTCACCGGGCTTATTATCCTCGCCGGGCTTATTATCTTCACCGGTTCCCTCTACCACAACCTTAACATCAAGCGTATAAGGTTCGCCAGCTGTACGCACCGCCGCGCCGCCCACTCTCAGAGTGGTAATGCCCGCCGCAATTCCCTTAATCTGCACCTGTCCGTCAGCCAAAGCAACACTGGCAATATTTTCGTCGCTTATTTCGGCATAAGTCGCCTGTATAGCCCCGGTTTTATGGCTGAACTCCAAATTAGTATTATTCAGCTGCAAAGAAGCCGTTTCGCCCGGTTTCAGGCTTATTGCAGCCGGGTTCGCCTGCAACTGCAAATACTGCGGCACGGCCAGAATATCGTATACCGCCGCCCGGCTGCCGTCCACCGGCGTTGCCGACGCAGGCAGAGCCGAAGAAAACAGCTGCACCCAATGTTTAACGCCATTATACTCAAAACAGCCCACGCCTACCGCGCTCATTGCATTATGCAGCATATTTTCCTTATGCCCGGCCGAGCTTTCCCAACCGGCCATAACCGCCGAGGCGCTGCCATAACCAATTGCAATATTTTCCGCCTTATTAAGGTTTCCCGGGATAATCGTTGTACATTTGCTGCCGTCCGGCCGGGTATGGCTATAATAAACCGCACACTCCGCCGCGCGCTGCATTGCCGCCGCCAGCAAATCCTCGTCCATCGTCAGCGGCGCCCGATGATTGGCCATACGCAGAGCGTTCAGCTGGGCCAAAACCGCGTAAGCTTCCGTATAATTCTCATTACCGCTGATTTTGAATTTATAAACATCCTCAACTTCTTCATTTAAAAGCTTATTAAAAACAGTTTCATAATCCGTTAAACTGCTGCTGTTATTCCAGGCATAACGAATTTTACCATTAACAATGGCAAAGTTATGCGGCGTCGCGCCCGAAGTTATTTCACAGGTACCCATATAGTCGTTCCAAACGTTATTGCCATTGTTGGATTTTGCGAACACCATATTCCCGCAATCTGCGGCATATTGGTTCTTAAACTGCTGAATTTCCGCATCGCTATGCTTACCGGCCTCAACCGCGATTATCTGAACCCTGTTATCCTCCGCCCATTTGCTGGCCGCCAGCGCCCGGATGCTGGCCTTAGAATTACCGCAGGTTGTCGAATAAAAAATCAACACTTTCACTTTATCAGGATACGACTCATTCGTAATACCCTGTTCGTCAGCCAAATTATACAGCCACCAGCCAATATCCGGCAGATTATATTCCTTAACCTCCGCCCGGGCCACGCCCGGCAGCAAAGCAAAAACCGCCAGCCAAACCAGCAGAACCGCCCCAATTCTTTTCATCTAAAAAACCTCCCATACTGCAATCTTACTTATATTTTACTAAGCCTCCGGCATATTGTCAATATCAAAAAAATATTTTGAATACAAAAGCGCCGCATCTTGCATACGCGGCCCAAATCTACTATAATATAGATTGCATTATTCAAAGAAAGGAAACAACAACTACATGGTTTATATCAACGAGAACTTTACCAAACTTGCGGAAAGCTATCTTTTTGCCGAAATTGCCGACCGCCGCGCCAAATACGCCGCAGCTCACCCAGAGGCCAAACTAATCAGCCTGGGCATTGGCGACGTTACCCAACCCCTTTGCCCGGCGGTTGTTCAGGCCATGCAACAGGCCGTCCAGGAGATGGGCAGCGCCGCCACTTTCCGCGGTTACGGCCCCTATGAGGGCTACGACTTTCTGCTCCAGGCCATTCTGCAAAATGATTACGCCCCCCGCGGCGTTCAGCTAAGCGAATCAGAAATTTTTGTCAGCGACGGCAGCAAAAGCGATTCCGGCAACATTGGCGATATTTTCAGCGCCGCCAACATCGTGGCCGTATCCGATCCGGTCTACCCGGTCTATATCGACGCTAATATTATGGCCGGCCGTCAGGTACGCACCCTGCCCTGCACGGAAGAAACCGGCTTTTGCCCCGCCCCGCCGGACTGGCACGCTGATCTGATTTGCCTGTGTTCCCCCAACAACCCCACCGGCGCGGTTTTCAACAAACAACAGCTGTCCGCCTGGGTAGACTATGCGCACGAACATCAGGCCGTCATCCTCTATGACGCGGCCTACAAAGCCTTTATCACCGATCCCGCCCTGCCCCAATCAATTTATGAAATCCCCGGCGCGCAGGAATGTGCCATTGAGTTTTGCAGCTTTTCCAAAACCGCCGGTTTCACCGGCACGCGCTGTGCCTGGACGGTTATTCCCAAAGCTTTGCAGGGCCGCCTGGCCGACGGCTCCACCCACAGTCTGAACGCTCTCTGGTTCCGCCGTCAAAGCACCAAATTTAACGGCGTGCCCTATATCGTGCAGCGCGGCGCGGCTGCCGTCTACACCCCGGAGGGGCGCGAACAGGTTCGGCAAACCATCGCCTATTATCTGCAAAACGCCAAAATCATCCGCCAAACGCTGCTCTCGCTGGGCTTTCAATGCACCGGCGGCGAAAACTCCCCCTATCTCTGGCTCAAAACCCCGGGCGGCCAAACCTCCTGGCAGTTCTTTGATCTGCTACTAAACGAACTGAACATCATCGGCACCCCCGGCTCCGGCTTTGGCCAACAGGGAGAGGGCTATTTCCGCCTCACTGCCTTTGGCAGTCTGGAGGATACCCGCGAGGCTGTCGAGCGGCTGCAAAATTATTTCCAAAAATAATTTCCCCCCAATACCAGAAAAACCAGCCGGCAAAAAACCGGCTGGTTTTTGTTTGAACACTAAACAACTGGCCGCCGGCGAAACAACAGCCCCAAGTCATGATGCTTTAAACCTCCAACAACAGCTCCCCGAAAAAGTCCGCCGGGTCCAAAAACGCGCCGTCTTTATGCAGCTCCAAATGCAAATGCGGCCCGGTACTGTTCCCGGTAGAGCCCACCAGCGCGATGCACTCCCCCTGCCGAACCTGCTGACCGGTCTGCACCAATACCCGGCTGCAATGCGCATAAAGCGTCTGCCAGCCGTTGCCATGCTCCAACACCACCGCATAACCATAAACATCATTTTTCCAGCCGGCTTCCACAACCGTACCGCCGTGGGCCGCCAAAATCACGCTGCCCTGGGGTACGGCAATATCCAGGCCATGGTGCGGCCCGGTGCTGTTGCGTCTGCTGCCAAAAGCCGAAGTAACCTGCCCCGACACGCGCAGCGGCGCGGCCCAAACCACCTTTTCATTCAGCGCGACCCGGCTCTCATTGGCGCTATAAGCGCCGCGGCTGGCCAAAAGCCGCCCCTGCCGCCGGTCCCGATTGTCCGGTATTTCCTCCTCGGCTGTTCCCGCCGGCAAAAGCAGCTGCTCGCCGCCCCGGCAGCAATACCCGGCGGAAAGATTGTTCATCGCCGCCAAAAGTTCCGCCGTATAACCAACCCGCTGGCTAAGCAGCGCAAAATTATCCCCGGTCTGGGCCGTATATACACGCACGCCGTCAGCCGGCAACGCCGCCTGCGCCGTCTGGGGCACGCCGGCATTCGCCCAGAGGAATATTCCGGCGGCCAGGGCCAAGGCCCGCCAAATCTCTTTCAACTCCCCACTTCCCTTGCTCTTTGTTCAAATTTTTCTAACAATATATATCCCCTTTTTTCGCATTATTATTCTATCTTTTCAAGAAAACTTTTCAAGAAAAAATCTGGACAAAAACTGATTTTTGGGCTAAAATATAATAACAAGGAGGCAATTATGTCGGCAATAGCATTTACAATCGGCCCGCTTACAATCCGCTGGTACGGTATTCTGATCGTCAGCGGAATTATCATGGCGGTTTTCACCAGCTGGCGCCTGGCACAGCGCCAGGGCATCAGCTTTGATTCCCTGCTGGATTTGGCGCTGGCCGCCGTCCCTCTGGGGGTGATTGGCGCGCGCCTTTATTATGTTATCTTCAACTGGTCATATTACAGCGCCCACCCCAGCCTGATTCCGGCAATCTGGCACGGCGGCATGGCCATTCACGGCTCCATACTGGCCGGCGCGCTGGCCGTCTTTTTAATGTCGCGCCGCCAGGGCATACCTTTTCGCCTTTGGGGGGATATTATAACCCCCGGCCTGATTCTGGCTCAATCGATTGGCCGCTGGGGCAATTTCTTCAATCAGGAGGCCTACGGTTATGAAACCACCCTGCCCTGGGCCATGTACATTGACGGCGCTTACCGCCACCCCACCTTTCTTTATGAAAGTCTCTGGGACGCGCTGGGGTTCTGTCTGCTGCTGGCGCTCTCTCTGCGCCGCCCGCGCCGCCTACAACCCACCGGGGATATTGCCGCCTGCTATTTAATCTATTATTCCTGCGGCCGTTTCTGCATCGAACACTTCCGCACAGACAGTCTGATGCTTGGCCCGCTGCAAATGGCGCAGGTTATCAGTATTATTGGCGTTGCGCTGGGGCTGCTGCTTTTCTGGTATAATCGCCGCCGCCCAACGCCGCCCTATCCCGCACCAAAATCCCAGCCTAAAAACAGGAGGTAGTTTCAATGCCCACCGCCCTGATAACCGGAGCCAGCCGCGGCATTGGCCGGGCTATTGCCCAACGTTTAGCCGCAGACGGCTACTCCGTAATTATCAACTATCAGCAAAGCGCAGCTGCCGCCGAACAGCTTTGCCGGCGAATCCGGCAAGAGGGCGGCCAGGCGGCCGCCATTGCCGCCGACGTCAGCCAGCCGGAAGCAGTCGCCCAGCTTTTCGCACAAATTCAGGAGCTTTGCCCTGGCCCCGACCTCTTAGTTAATAACGCCGGCATCGCCCACTTCGGTTTAATTTCCGATATTTCCTTCGTAGAGTGGCGGCGCATTTTCGCCGTCAATGTCGACGGCGCTTTTAACTGTATTCAGGCGGCGCTCCCCTATATGATCCACCAAAAAAACGGCGTTATTATCAACATCTCCTCCATCTGGGGGCTGGTCGGCGCCAGCTGCGAGGCGGCCTATTCGGCCAGCAAAGGTGCGCTGATTGCGCTGACCAAAGCCCTGGCCAAGGAGCTTGGGCCATCGCATATCCGCGTCAACTGCGTGGCCCCCGGCGTTATTGATACGGCAATGAACAGCCGCCTGAACCCTGACGAAATCGCGGCTCTTAAAGAAGAAACCCCCCTGGGCTGCCTGGGCAGCCCGGAAGACGTAGCCGCCGCCGTCAGCTGGCTGGCCTCGCCGCAGGCCCGGTTTATCACCGGCCAGGTTATCAGCCCCAACGGCGGTTTCACAATCTGTTAACACCGCCGTTAAAGTTTCTCCTCCAGATATTGACTACATAAATCACTGAATAACTGCATAAGTGGGCTTGCCCACTTATTTTTATGCCAGGCGCAAACTGCATGAATCTGCGGGGTTTCCAAGGCCGCCCGATCTAAGGCAATTTCCGCCAGGCGGCCCTTACGCAAATCCCCAGCCACGGCAAAGCGCGGCAAAAAACTAACGCCCAGGCCACTGGCCAGTAAATTTTTTATTGTTGTAATACTCCACAGTTCAATCGTATGCGCCAAAACAATGCTCTTGTGCCGCAAATAATTTTCAAAAATCTGTCGAAATATACACATCGGTTCATTAATAATAAACGGCACATTCAGTTCCTGTTCCGGCGTACAAAAATCGGCAAATTGCCAGCAAGTCTCCGGAGCCCCCACTAAAGCCAGGTCATACGCTCCCAAATCACGGGTTAACAGCTGAGGACCAAAACCGGCCACATCCGCATAAAAAATCCCCAAATCCAATTTTCCGGCCAACAGAGCATCACGAATATCATAACAATTCATTGAGTGTAAAAAAAGTCTGGCCTGCGGCGCTTGTTTATGAAAGGCCTGCACCACGTCAGGCAGCTTATAGCAAAGCAGCGTTTCTGCCGCGCCAATCCGCAGAGAACCTTTGCCGGCGGATAAATCAGCCTGAAAATTCTGCATCTTTTCCAGCGCCGCCAGAACCTCGGCCACATATGGCAAAAAATTTTCTCCGGCCTTGCTCAACACCATGCGGCGGCCAACCTTGTCAAAAAGCCGCACGCCCAGCTCTTGTTCCAGCTGGCCAATCTGAAAGGTTATTGTCGACTGCGTATAGTTCAGGCTGGCCGCTGCTTTAGTAAAACCGCCCTCCTGCACAACCCGCTGAAAAGTCTGCAAATATTTCAGTTCCATTAAAGCGCCTCCTCATAAAAAATAGTTCAATTATTTTGATTCCAATTAACAAAAACATCAATTTGACAAAAGTATCTTCTTGCTGTATTATACTATATAACAAAACGAATTGCAACATTTTGCAAAATTTTAATTAAGGAGTTTACAGTAATGTCAGAAATTCTACTTCCCACCATGGCCGCCTATTTGCCCTATGCGGCGGTTACTGCTTTCACCCCCGGCCCCAACAACGTTTTGGCCCTGCATGCCGTCGCTCAAAACGGCTGGCGTCAGGGCGGCAGAGTATTATACGGCATAGGTGTCGGTTTTCTGTGCGTTATGGTTATCTGCGGATTTTTTTGCTGGAGTCTGGCCCGGCTTATCCCCGGCGTTTCGCAAATACTAACCTATCTCGGCGCAGCCTATATCCTCTGGCTGGCCTGGCATATTGCCCGAAGCGAACCGGATAATTCCGCTGGCCGTCAGGCCTCCTTTTGGCAGGGTATGGCGCTGCAATTTATTAATGTCAAGATATATATGTACGCTATAACCATTTTCTCTCTTTACGTTCTGCCAATCAGCCAAAATCCCGTTTTTATAGCTGTTAATGCAATAATGTTTACCATAATAGGCGCGGCCGGCTTTATAACCTGGGGAATTGCCGGCGGCCTGCTGCAAAAATTCATCAGCAATCACTTTCGCCTTTTCAATCTAGCCATGGCGGCCATTCTGGTCTGGTGCGCAATCGAGCTTTTGCTTTAAGACGTTCACTTCTAATTCCCTAAATAGCAAACGCCACCGTTTTCAATTCCTTTCAGTCAGAACGACGGCACACGCCCGGGCCCAAGCGGCCTTGTTTTAACAATAAAAAAACCGCCGTTTTCGGCGGTTTTTTTGATTGTAAATAAGTGTACATCTATTTTATACACATTAGGTGGTCGAGGTGACAGGATTCGAACCTGCGGCCTCTGCGTCCCGAACGCAGCGCTCTACCAAACTGAGCCACACCTCGTCAACGAAAGATATTATATCATATAAGGGTAATTTTGTCAATAGAAATTTTTTGCAAAAAAATGCTTGACTTTAATCGTTATATATGGTATCATCACTTTAGCGAAATAAAGCGAATTATTAAAAAAGAAAGTGAGCGATTTAAAAATGAAGAAGAGTTTAATGAAAAAATTTTTGCTGGCTTTAAGCCTGCTGTTAGCCGTTGGGCTGCTGGCAGCCTGCGGCTCCGACAACAATAACGCTAATAACGCTAATAACGCCGCCAACAACCAGCAACAGCAAGAGGAACTGACCGGCTGGGCCTACATAGAGAACAAAGGCGAACTGATTATTGGCCTGGACGACGCTTTCGCCCCAATGGGTTTCCGCGATGAACAGGGCGAACTGGTGGGCTTTGATATTGACCTGGCTAATGCGGTAGGCGAGTATCTGGGTATCAACATCGTTTTCCAGCCTATTGAGTGGACAGCTAAGGATATGGAACTGTCCTCCAAGCGGATTGACTGCATCTGGAACGGTATGTCGGTTACGCCGGAGCGTATCGAGGCTTACTCCTTAACAAAAAAATATCTGAACAATAAAATCGTCATCATGACTATGGACCCGGAATTGAAGATTGCCAGCGCCGGGGATCTGGCAGGTGTAACGCTGGCGACCCAGGGCGGCAGTTCTGCCCTGGAGGCTATGCAGGCCAACGAAGTTTGGCCGGATATTGAGGCCAACGTAACCGAATACGCCAACTATGACGAGGCCATTTTGGCCATGCAGGGCGGCCGCGTGCAGGCCATTGTCGTAGACCAGGTGTTGGGCGAATATAAAAACGCCAATATGGAAACCAAAATGACCGTATGCGACTTCGATTTCGGCGATGATCTCTATGCTATCGGCTGCCGCAAAGGCGAAACTGATGTAGCGGACAAAATCAACGAGGCCATTCAGGCCCTGATTGATAACGGCCAGGCCGCCGAGATTTCCAACAAATGGTTCGGAACCAATATTGTAATTTTACAGGACTAAACGCTGCCGGGCGTTAATAATAATTCCAGTTCAACAGTGCTGCCCAGCGCTGTTGAACTGCTTTTAATACATAAAAAGGATTTGTGTTATGGATATTATCGTCAATCTGCTCCACAGTCTGGCAGATACCCTGAGCCTGTCCAACCTGCTGCACTCGTTGGCAAACAGCCTGGATTATGCCGAGATTATTCTGCCCTCGCTGCTTAAGGGTACAGTAATGACAATCAAGGTGTTTTTTATCACCCTGATTTTTTCTATCCCGCTTGGGCTGCCGCTGGCGCTGGGCAGCGAAAGCCGCCTTTGGCCAATTCGCTGTTTCTGCCGCTTTTATGTGTTCATTTTTCGCGGCACGCCGTTAATGCTGCAACTTTTCTTCGTCTATTTCATCGTGCCGATTTACACCGGCCTAATGATTGACGCTGTAACTTCAGCCATGGTTACTTTCGTGCTGAATTATGCCGCCTATCTCTCCGAGATTTACCGCGGCGGCATCAAATCCATTGACCGCGGCCAGTATGAGGCGGCGGCCTGTCTGGGCCTAAGCCGCCCGCAGACTATTTTAGGCATTGTGCTGCCCCAAATGGTGCGCGTGGTGCTGCCGGCGGTGAGCAACGAGATGATCACGTTGGTTAAAGACACTTCGCTGGTTTACGCGCTGGGCGTAACCGAGCTGCTAAAAGCCGCCCGTGCCGCTGTCAACCGCGACGGCAAGCTAATGGCCTACCTGCTGGCCGCTGTTATCTATCTGATTTTAACCTTTGGTCTGACCAAACTGCAAAATTATCTGGAAAGAAGATTTTCCAAACACGAACAGAGGAGTGAATAGCCATGCCGTCTATTCTGGAGTTAAATCATATCCATAAAGTCTTCGGCGCGGTTAAAGCGCTGGACGACGTATCGCTGCACGTTGAGCGCGGCGAAACCGTGGCGATTATCGGCCCGTCCGGCTCCGGCAAAAGTACGCTGCTGCGCTCTGTCAATTATCTGGAGAAAATTTCCGCCGGCGAGATTATCATTAACGGCAAAGCGCTGGTGAAGTCCCCCCATGGCAAGCCGGAATATCTGCCGGAGCGCGAAATTCGGCGAATGTGCAGCGAGATTGGCATGATCTTTCAGCACTTCAACCTTTTTCCGCATATGACTGTGCTGGGCAATATCACTTACGCCCCGGTTAAGGTAAAAAAACAGCCGCTGGCCGAGGCCGAAAAAGAGGCGCGCCGCCTGCTGGAGATGGTGGGGCTGGCCGATAAGGCCGAGCGCTACCCGGCCCAGCTTTCCGGCGGGCAGAAACAGCGGGTAGCCATTGCTCGCGGTCTGGCAATGCAGCCGGAACTGATGCTCTTCGACGAACCAACCTCCGCTCTGGACCCGGAAATCACCGGGGAGGTACTCAATGTTATGAAAACCCTGGCTGAACAGCGCATGACAATGCTGGTGGTTACCCACGAAATGGGTTTTGCCCGCGAGGTGGCCGACCGCGTGATTTTTATGGCCGACGGCCACATCATAGAGCAGGGGTTGCCCGGCGAAATTTTTGAAAACCCGCAAAGTGAGCGGCTGAAAAACTTTTTAAGTTCCGTTATTCGCTAACCGGCCCCGCCCAAACGGCCCCCAATCAAACAGCAAGCCCCCGGCATTTTCCGCTGGGGGCTTGTCATTTTGTTTATTCACCCAAATAGTTCAATAAAACCTGGGCCACCTCGGCGCGGCTGGCCGGCGCCTGTGGATTAAGCCGCTGCGCGTCGCCCCGCAGTATGCCGCCAGCCACCGACCACTCCATGGCCTCCCGGGCATAATCGCTGATCTGCGCCACATCGGCAAACCCAGCCAGAGAAACGCCCGCCCCTGCCGGCTGGCCGGCAAACCGCCAAAGAATTACCGCCAGCTGCTCGCGGGTGATATTATCATTGGGCAGAAAACGCCCGTCGCCATAACCCAGCACAAAACCGTTATCCGCCGCCCAGTTGATCGCTTTGGCGTACCACGCGCCCGGCAGAACATCGCTGAAAGCCACTCCCGACGCCGTATAGGCCGGCTGACCTTGCAGGTTATAGATAATCTGCGCCAACATTGCACGCGATAGGTTTTCATTCGGAGCAAAGCCGCCATCCGGGTTGCCCTGCATCAGACCGCGCCGCTGCACAAACTCCACCGCCTCGGCATACCAGGCCTCCGGCGGCACATCCGGAAAGTTGCGCCTGGGCTGCAAATCCGGTGTGCTTGGCTTGGTCTGCTCGGCCTGCTCGGTCGGGTTAGTTGGTTTGGCCGCCTCCTCCGGCTTGCTTGGCTCAGCCGGCTGACGGTTTGGCCGCCGGTGGCTGCTGCCGCCGCTGCTGCCGGGTTTTTCCGGCTCTGGATCATCAGGTTTAGGATCGTCGGGTTTGGGATCAACCGGATCATCCGGTTTCGGGTCCACCACCGGCGGTTTTTCATTCTCCTGCCAAACAGCATAAACCCTGGTATCCGCCCCGAACAGATAAGCCGAGTTGGCCGCCGCAGTGTTAGCCGCGTCCTCGCCAATTTGCCAGTGCTGCAAGGTGTAGCCCGCCTTGACCGCGCTCGGCAGGATCAATTTCTGCCCCCGCTCCACCTTAACCGGATTATCCGGCGGAGTCAGCGTGCCGCCGTTCGGCTCAAAGCTAATCGTCCAGTATTCTTTAACCACCGGCGGCGTTGGTTCGTCTGCCTTAGCTTTCCAGGTGGCCGTCAGCACAACTTCCGGAACTTCTTCGCCAATCGCAATTTCTTCTCCCGGCTGATAGATGATACCCGCATAATCCCAACCGGCAAACTCCATATTCTCCGGCGCGCTAAATCCACACTCCGGCAGGATATAAACACTGCCCGCTTCAATCTCTTGAGCTAGCATTTCGCCGCTACCCTCGCCCGGCGAAAAGCTGATTATTACCGTTTGAACAGGAGGCTCAATAATGCTGAACAACATCAACTTTTGTTCGCCATACAAGCGTCCGTTCCCGGTAGGCTTAAAAATAATTTCAGCACGATTGTCCAAATCAGTAGTAACATTAGTGTTGTTTCTATACTCAACAGTATAGTCCAGATTCTGCTCAAACTCAATCCGCTCGCCGTCTTTTTCCACATACAAGGTAACTTGCGGACAGATTGGCTCGCCGGTATAGTACTGGTCAAGAACAAAATCCGGATCAGTTAGAACACCGTCAATATCACACATCAACCAAACCTGCGTACCCTCGCCAACAATACCTTTCAGGTATGTATACTTATCCCAATCATAGCAGATAATCACAGACATTGCCACGCCAGCAAAAGCACCATTAGCCACATTCTGTAAACTGCTGTTTTCTTTAATTATTAAGCGTTCAATTCCACATTCCTCAAAAGCATTAAGGCCAATCGTATTTACAGTGGACGGCAAAGTGAAAGTGCCGCCGCCAAGGCCGGGGCATTTATAAAAAGCATACTGCGCCAACTCCTCCACGCCCTCTGGCAGAGTAAAATCTTGCAGGTTTTGGCAATTACTGAACGCCTGCATACCAATTTTCTTAATGCTTGACGGCAACGTAATCTGCCCCAATTTTTCACAGCCGCCAAAGGTATATTTGGGCAGTTCCACCAGCTGCATACCCGGCGGGCAATCCACTTTGGCCAAATTAGAGCAGCCGCCAAAAACATTATCGCCCATGTTGGTTAAATCTTCAGGCAGATTAACTTCCTCCAAGGCAGTACAACAGTAAAAAGCGTACGCGTTTATTGTTTGCAAATTATCAGGCAATTTGGCCGCAGTCATTGCTTTACATTCCCTAAAAGCCTGTACATCGATTTTTTCAAGTTTGGTATTTGATAAATCCAGGTTTTCTATACCACATTTATAAAAGGCTTGTTCGCTGATTTCAGTTAGATCGGCAGAAAATGTAATATCTTTCAAACCAGTACATTCAGAAAAAGCCTGCTTGCCGATAAACGCCACACTATCCGGCAGTGTTAAAGCATTTAAACCGGTACAACCGCTAAAAGCTCTGTTAGCTATTTTAACCAAACTGGCCGGCAAGTTAACGGACCTCAAGCCTGTTTGGCCGGCAAAAACGCCGCTGCCAATTTCGGTTACGGTATACTCATTGTTCATATAAGTAACCTTTTCCGGTACAGACAACGCAGTATCCAGCGTAACACTGTCATTGATACCACACAACTGCACAAATTTATTTTCAGCGTCTATAATGATATATTTAAAATCGCCGTCTGCAAATTCCAAATTTTGCAGGGAACCGACAAAGTTAACCGTATAGGACGTATCATATTGATCAGGCCCGTTTTCCCGGAAATTTTTCAAAGCAGTATACAGAGAAATTTCCGAAACATTAATTTGGCCGGTGCAATTTCTAAATGCAGTTGGATCAAAGTCGGCTATGCCCGCCGGTATCGTAACCTCGGTAAGGCCGGTACAGTTTTCAAAAGCATTGGATTTAACTGTTTCCAGCCTGCTGTTCCAATTTATTGTCTGTAAATTGGAACAGCCCGCAAAAGCGCCGTTATAGATAGTTTGTAAATTTTCCGGCAGAGTAATTTCCGTCAATCCGGAAGAGCTAAAAGCATTAAAGCCCAATAATTCCAGGCTTGCCGGCAAGGTTATGCTTTGCAATGCCGTACAATGAGCAAACGGGCCGCTGCCGGTACTGGTTGACCGCCCAATCTTTTTTAACCCCTCGTTAAGCGTAACATTTTGCAATTCAAAACAGGCAGCAAACACCGCGCTCTCCAGTGTTTCAATGCTGCTCGGTATCTCAACCGCTTTCAGCTTGGCGCAGCCACTAAATACACTATGATCCATTGTTTGCAAATTAGCCGGTAGATGCAAACCGGTAATATAATTGCTAATAACTCCGGATGAGGCATAACCACCGTCTACCAGTCTGTTATTTCCATAAGGATCTCTATTTTCATTCCCGTTAGCCATTAAACTTAGCTGGTTATAATTTCCTTGGACACTAAAAGCTTGAAACGCGCTAAAACCGATACTTTTAATATTATCAGGCAAAATCAGCGTGTTGTCTGCCTGCCCAACGCTGCCCTCCAGATTCATACAACCATAGAAAGCTTTATAACCAATACTGGTAAGCGTATCCG
The DNA here is from genome assembly GCA_948907985.1 of uncultured Bacillota bacterium. Taxonomy (GTDB): domain Bacteria; phylum Bacillota; class Dehalobacteriia; order UBA4068; family UBA4997; genus Avidehalobacter. The sequence continues at coordinate 27,400 of CAQWMM010000015.1, read as the reverse complement.
GCAAACTAACCCGTTTTATGCTTACTGCTTTTCTTGATTCTTTTTCTACTTTTGTATCACCATCATAAAAAGCAAATGCTTTATCGCCAATCGCCGTTACAGTATATGTAACGCCATTATTTTCCACTGTTGCCGGGATTGTCAAAACACCATCTTCGCCCAAAGGGTTCTGCATACCTGTTACGGTAACGGTTTCCGTGCCAACGTTAATCTCATAATTAAGATTACCAGCTGGAAAAGCCCAGGCCGCCTCCGGCAGCAGCATAAAGGCCAACAGCAAAATACAGGATAGCCAAAAATGTTTTTTCATAGTTACCTCCAAAAATTTTTTTTCAAGGAGTATTAGTTTATCCAGTGTAACTGGATAAACTAAGGCAGCTGCCTTAGAATTTTTAAGCCTTAGATAATCCCCAAGCTGCGCGCCGCCAGCAAAGCGTCGGCCTTGCGCGAAACATTCAGCTTGCGGTAGTTCTCCTGAATATGATAGGAAACCGAAAACGGCTTCATATTCAGCCTTTGCGCAATTTGGTTGACGGAAAGCCCATCCGCCTGCAAGCGCAAAATCGTCAGCGCGGTGCTGCCAAAGTCTGCGGCCGCCGCCACCTGTTTTTTCAAATATAACGGATACCGCCGCGCCATATCCTCCGTTTCTGCCAGCAGACGGTTCAGCCACGCCGCATCCAGCTTGCCCTCTTCCAGCCAGGTTTTTTTCTGCTTCTTCAGCAGCGGCCACACCGCCGCCCCCTCCTCGCTGATTAAGCGCAAAAACTTAAAGCCGGCCGCCTCGTGCAGCGCCGCCGCCAAATCATCCTGCCAGGGGTCGCCGGCGCGCTCTTTGGCAACGGCCGCCAGCAGCCCGCACTCCATACGGATATAGGGGCGGTCGGTCTGCTCGGCATAATAGCGCAGCTTTTCCAGCAGAGCCTGGGCTTGCCGATACTCCCCCTTAGCCAGATAGCAGCGCACCTTGGTTAAATAGCGGTAGCGCTCCAAACTGCAAAACTCCACGTTTTCATCCGGGGCAGTTTTCAGCCAGTTTTCCGCCTCCGTCAAATTGCCGGCATACAACGCCAGGCGGCATTGCAGCGCCCGGATGTTAGGCAAAAGCTGGGTGGCGCGCCGCTCCCTCACCGATTGCGCAAAAGAGGCCAAAAGCTCCCGCGCCGCCGCCAGGTCGCCTTGCAGCAAAGCCAGGCGCACCCGCACGCCCACCGCGGCAAAGGCAATTTCCACCGTCCCGCTCTGCTCGGTTTCCATCTGGGCGCGCACCAACAAGGTCATCACCTTATAGCTGTCCTCGCCTTTTTCATAATAGCTCTCGCCCAGGGCGGCCTTAACCATCCCCTTGCCATAACGCCCCAACACGCGCTCCACCAGCGGCCCCACCGTTTTAGCCAGTATCGTATCATCCGGGCTCCAGTGGCAAAAATCCTTGCCGCCGTTCATCGTGCTGGGCAAATTGCTGGTTACAGACAACTCCGGCAGGCAGTTACCTTTATCGAACAGCAGCGCGGGGATTTTCTTCATCAGCGCCAACACATCGCGGCTGCCCCGGTGCGGCAGGCCAATATCCAGATAGGCCAGGCGGCTAAGCGCCTCGCGGCGGTCGCCGCCCTTGGCTCCGGCGGCAAAGCTTTGCAGTTTAGCATACCAATATTCGCTTTTTTCGTTGTCCATCAACATCGAGCATAACATACTCATGCCGGCCATCAGCACTGGGCTGTCTTCAATCTCACACTCGTTCAGGCTGAAGTAATAGCGGCGCAGCTCATAATAATGGCCGTTGCCGGGATTCATCCGGGCGTTACGAATCAGCAGGCTCTTGATCCGTTTGCTTTTGCCACACTCTTCAAACAGCTTCAGCGCCGGCACAATCTCGTCGTGCATTTCATAGTAAAGCGCGGCGTTATACTTAAAATCCCGAACGCGCTCCCAACCATAAACTTTCAGGGCGCGGTTGCGCAACGCCTGAACCAGCACCGGGCGCAGCCGATAAACGCCGTCCTCCAGGGTGATAAAGTTGCCGGCCTCCGCCGCTTGTTCCAAAAAAATGGCAACATACGGATTGCCGGAAATCATCTCGGCCAGTTCCAGCGTAAACTCATCCACCACGCTAACCTGCATTAAAAAATCCAGCAGGTCGCTATCCAAGCGCACCAGCACCACGTTTTCCAGATAGACGGCAAAGGCGTCCCAAACCTCCGCATAAAGCTGGGGGCCGGGCGTGCCGCCCTCTTTCATCCGCAGCGCCACATGCTGGAGAATATAGGCGTTGCCCTCCGCGGTGCTATGCAAATACTGCACGTCGGCCTCGGTGTAGGCCACGCCGCGGGCTGTCAGATAAGCGGCAATCTCTTCTCGGCTCAAGCGTAGGTCATCCTCGGTGATCACGATAAAATCGTCTTTAACGCGCTGGGGCAACAACCAGGCCGACAACGGACTACGGCTAATCAAAATCAGCCAAACATCGCTCCGCTGGTTCAGCTCAATAACCGCCTGGCGCAGCTCGTCGTTTTTCAGCCGGTGCAGATCGTCAATCACCACCGGCCGCCGCCGCTGCCGGCTGGGTTGGCCTGCGGGCAAAGCCCCGGCCGGCCAGGGCAGCTCCTCGCAGGAGAGGTAGGTATACTGACGCCCCGCCAGATATTGACGCACCAACTCCGTCTTGCCATAACCGGTAGCGCCATAAAGATATACCGTCCGGGGCAAGCTATGCGCCATCTTCAACTTTGTCAGCGCCGCCGCTGGCGCAATATAATCCTTATCCACCAGTCAGCCTCCTTATCCTCATATTACTATATTCTACCATTTGCACCCCAAAAATGTCCACTCTATAATTATATAGTTTAGCCTTGCTTTTTAAACTTTTTCACAAATTTTTGGAGTAGCCAAACCATTATCAGTATCCATAACAATCCCCTTTCGTCTAACCCTCCAGGTGTGGACAAAATGCGTTGTTTTATCTTTTGCCAGCCCCCTCAGTCATCCAGCAAAGCTGGACGCCAGCTCCCCCTTACCCTGCTCTTTCTGATCAATGGCTGGCAATTTTATCCCGACGTTTTGCTGACGCTAATCTATGGTCTGCTGGCCTCCCGACTGACGCTTCCTTTAATTCAGCTGTTTTCCGAGCTGCTGACGGCGTTTTTTGCAACCACGCCTCCGTCGTCGCTGTGCTGCAATATTATTATACTGCCGCCGTCCGAAAAAATATTAAGGCCAGTCTGGCGCTGAATCTGCCCGCTCAATGCCCGGCACCTTTTTTCTGGTAATAGAAAATTCCTATGACGGCCAATACGCGCAGCAAAATGGCCGTTTTCTCTCTTTCAAGGCCAAAGGCGCGCGTTATGGTCTGGGGCTGGAGTCTGTGCGGGAAATTGTTACCACCCACGGCGGAACTCTGGATATTTATCCCCTGCCCAACATCTTCCGTATCGGCATAACCCTGCCAACAGCAATATCCCTAAACAGCCACTAAATAGTATTTAATTGGATATATAAAAGCTTTTATAAAAAAATATCCCCCTGGCCAAGCGGGCCAGAGAGATATTTATTAGTTCTCGATCAACAGGCAGCGAACAGAACGCTCTTTTGCCTCTTAATAATCCGCCTTATCCTCGCGGATAAATTCGCAGTCTTCCTGCAAATCATCACGCACTGAACCTTTCCAAAGCGGCACGCCATAATGATAAGCCGCCTTAGAAATCATATGGCCGCCAACCGGCGAGGATATCGCAATGAACAGCAGCGCCAACAAGCTTTGCACACAAATTGCCACGCCAGACCAGGCAAAATAGATAAAGGCCGCCAGCATAAAGCAGATAATACCCATCGTCGTTCCTTTGCCTAAAGCGTGCATCCGACAGTAAGTATCAGGAAAACGCAGAATACCCACCGCGCCGCCAAGTAAGAACAAGGCGCCGGCCAAAACCAAAAATGATACCAAAATCTCTAAAATTAATGACATCCCTACGCCCTCCTTACTTTTTTTTGCGATTAAGCTGTTTACGCATATTGCGCAGGTTTTTCTCGGCCGTTTTTTGGATAGCCTGTTCGGCCTTTTCCTGCAAAACCTGGGCGGCGTCAGCCTCCTCTTTCAAATCCTCGGCCTCTGTAACGTTTAAAATAATATTGGTGTTATTAACAATATTGCCGCTTTGAATATATTTGCTTAACGATACCATACCGATAAAGCCTAAAATTGCAATTACCAAAACGCAGGACATATACAAATCAGTCCCCTGGCGCATGGAATAAATGACAATCAACGCCATAACCGCCGTGCTGCAGGAGTCCATAGCAATCGCCCGGTCGGCCAAAGACGGCCCTCTTAGCACCCGAAACAGAAAAGCCAAAAAGTTAAAGGCGCAAATCACCATGGCAATATCCAAACAAACCGATAATATATTCAGATTTTCCAAAAAGGGATTATCGGTGGCCTCGCCAGCCAGAACACTAAACCAGCTCATGGTTTATACACCTCCAAAATTTTCTTCTCAAAGGTATCTTTGATACTGGAAATCACGCTGGCCTCGTTATCAATGTTCAAACAATGCACATATAAGAACTTGTTATCCGCAGCGACTTCCACTGTCAAAGTACCCGGCGTCAGCGTAACCATATTAGCCAGCGTCGTAATCCAAAACGGCCCGTCAATATCAATCGGTACCTTAATAATGCCTGGCTTGATATTAAGCCTTGGCGAGAAAACTTTCACCAAAACCGTCAGGTTAGCCACCAGCAGCTCATACGCAAAAATGAAGAACAGCTGCACCAGCGGCCAAAAATGGCGCACGTTGATTTGCAGGTTGCGCAGCGAGCGCTCGCCATAAATCTTCATGATAATTATGCCTATGATTATGCCTGTAACAAAGGCAGGCAAAGTAACCTCGCTGGTAAGGCCCACCCAAACCAGCGCCAGCACCAAGTATAATAACACTCTAACCAGCATAACACTGCCTCCTCACTGGAAGACTTTATTCAGCATCAGCCCCGGATACCGGGAACTGCCATAACTGCGTTGATATAAATTTCCGGGTTCATAAGCTGATTTGCTGCCCGCATGGCGATCTCAATAACCGGCTGTGCCGCAACACCCAGACCGATAGAAACCAGCACCAGCATAAAACAGCTTGGCAAAAACTTTTTATAGTTAATGGTGGCTGCTTTTTCCGGTAAAGGTTTAGGCTCTCCCCAGAAAGTATAGAAGAATATCTTAACCATTGAAAACAGAGTGAAGAAACCTGTTATCAAAGCCGCTGCCATAATCCAGTAATTGCCGGCCTCCACCGAGGCGCGCAGCAACACAAATTTGCTGAAGAAACCGGAAAGCGGCGGAACACCGGCCAAAGACATTGAGGCCACAAAGAATCCCCAGCCCAGCCAAGGGTATTTGCTGAGCAGGCCGCCCATTTTTTTCAGTTCGCCGGTACCGGTGATTTCCTCAGTAGCGCCCTCAAAAAGGAACAAACCGGTTTTAACTACCATATTATGTACAATATGCAGGATGGAACCAGCCAAACCCCAAACGGTATAAAGCCCCAGGCCCATAATCATATAGCCAACCTGGCTGATAATATGGATGGACAAAATCCGCTTAAAGTTGAACTGTGAAACCGCGCCGAACACACCAAGCATCATGGTGAGCGCCGCCACAATCAAAATGATGTTATGGGTATAACTCACGTTGCCCACAAAAATCAGCGTGAAAACTCTGATCATGGAATAAACGCCAACTTTGGTCAACACACCACCAAACATAGCGGCAATCGGCGCCGGCGGTTCAACATAAGTGCGGGGCAGCCAGAAGTACAGCGGGAAAACCGCGCCTTTCAGACCGAACACCACGAAGAAAATCATAGCGCAGACAGTAACCAGGCTTTGATCCTCCAGCGTTGCAATCTTCGCCGCCAGATCCGCCATATTCAGCGTTCCCATCATACCATAAAGCAAGGCCAAAGCGATAACAAATATGGTAGAAGAAAGCATATTAACAATCAGATATTTGAATGATTCCCGCAGCTGACCATGCGAGCAGCCCAACACGCTCAACACATAACTGGCCATCAGCATAATTTCAAACATAACGTACAGGTTGAAAATATCGCCGGTAACAAAAGAACCATTCACACCCATCATAATGCAGAACCAAACCGGGTAAAAATAGTTTTCCTCCCGGGCAGCGTCCAAAGACACCATGGAGAAATACAAACAGGCAATGGATACCAGCGATACCGCCGTAACCATAATTGCCGACAGCAAATCCGCCGCCAGAACAATGCCAAAAGGCGCGGCCCAGCCAGAGGCCGTAAACACCAAAACTGTTTCGCCGTCCATAACCCGACTGAAGATGCAAACTCCCACGCCCAAAGACGTCAGCGCAGAAATAGCGGCCACCACTCGCTGCAGCCGGATGTCCCGACCGTGTAAAAACATGCAAATAATGGCAGTCAGCATCGGGATAATGATAGGCAAAGTAATTAAATTAGTGCTCATCAAAATTACCCCTCATTCGCTCAGTATCGTCCACGCCCAATTCCTGATAGCAGCGATAAGCCAACACCAGGGCAAAGGCAGTTGTGGCAAAGCCAATAACAATAGCCGTCAGAATCAACGCCTGCGGAATTGGATCAACATAAACGGGATTTTCCACGCCCTCCACCACAATGGGCGGCGCGCCCCGCTTAAGCTTGCCGACAGTCATCAGCATCAGCAAAGTGCCATGCGACATAAAGGCCGAACCAATGATAATTCGCAGCAGTTTGCGGCTTAGCATCATATAGGTGCCAATGGCGAACAGGATGCCGATTAAAATTGAAATTAACAGTTCCATAAGCCAAGACCTCTACAAATTTTTATTTGTTCTCACCAATGTTCATAATGATTGTCAGGCAGGTGCCGATAACAACCAGAAAAACGCCAAAGTCAAAAACCGATGCCGAGGTCAGTTCCCAGTCGCCGAAAAACGGCAGCGGCACATGACCAAAAGCATGAGTTAAAAATGGTTTGCCAAAAAATAATCCGCCAAGCCCCGTACCCAAAGCACACGATAAACCCACTGGCAAAAACATACGATAATTAACCCTGGTGTTGGTTACAAAAGGCTTGCCAAAGCACAGATACATCAGCACCATACCGCCGGAAACCACCAGCCCGGCGATAAAACCGCCGCCCGGCGCATTATGCCCGGCCACCAGAATATAAAGGCTGGTCAGCATAATAAACCAAATCAAAATCAGAGAAGCGGTTTTCAGCAATATATTGTTGATGCCGCCGCGCTTGGGCTGATAATTTTTTTCCACAGCCTCCAAAAGCTTACTGGTTTCAATGCGCTCCTTGCGTTTTTCCGCAATCGGCTGCACCTCGCCCAAATTAGCTATATCCGGATTTTCACGGCTCATAAATCCATACCTCCTTTGATCCCAATCTCCGGCTTTAAAGCGGGCTTACAGGGAAATCGTTGTCATCCTGGAAATAAGTATCCGTCTGAATCACCACTGTATCGTTACCGGCGTCGTTAAAGGCGGTGGCCGATTGATGATCATGCTGCATACCATGGCGGTCATACAAATGCTCACGTCCCAGCTTAATCATCACAAAAACGCCGATAGCCGCCAAACTAAGCACGGTAATCTCGCCCATGGTATCAAAGCCACGGAAATCAACCAGTGTTACGTTAACTATATTGTTGCCGCCGGCCAAAGGCAAAGCGTTTTCATTATAATACCAGGCAATCGTATCGAAATATTTGCAGCCCTGGCCAAGCAGCGCCACCGTACTGGCCATCAGGCCGACCAAAACGCCCAGCAGCGCGTTAATTGTCCGCCGTCCGTTAGACATAGGCGGGTTATCCGCAATCATGCCGTAAGGCAGTTTATAGAGCGCCAGCAAATACAAAACCGTACTGATAGTTTCCACCATCAACTGGGTTAGCGCCAAATCGGGAGCGCGCATAATCACAAAATAGAACGATACGCAGAAACCAACCACGCTCAAGGCCAGAATCGACCAGATACGCCGCTTAAACAAGCATACGCCCACCGCCGCGCAGGAGGCCACCAGCGCCAATGTAATCTCCAAAACGTCCAGCGGCGCCAAATCGGAAATATCAATATGGCTCCAGGCGTTGAAATAGATCATCGTACCCAAAATGAACAGCAAAGCGCCGCTTACCGTGCAGGCCATATAATCGTTCAGCCGGCCGTTGATATGCCAGTTGGTAAATTTGGCCGCCACCTCCGGCAAACCATGCAGGAAAGTCTGATAAGCGCTCTCCGCGCCAATCCGGCTGCGATAAGACAGAAACAGGTTCTTAACCCAATCATAGTTAAAGTAAACGCCCAGGCCCAACAGCACCACAATACAGGTCATAATAAAGGCCGGAGTTACGCCATGCCAGAACGCAACATGCAGATGATAATGAACCTGCGTTACAGTATAAATAGCGTTGGCAATCAGATTATCCACAAAAACCTGCGGCATAATAGCGATAATAATATTCAAGCTAACCAGACAGAGCGCCGGCAGCAGCATGCCCCAGCCCGCTTCCTTGGGATACTTGGGCGAAGTTGTGGTAACTTGTTTGTTGATAAAGATTTTAAAGAACAGCGCAATGGAGTAAACAAAAGTGAAAATGCTGGCCAACACCGCCACAAACGGAATTAAATAGCCCAAATCACCTAAGAAAGCCAAATTAGAGGCATGAGCCTGCGCCGCGGCCTCCATAAACATCTCCTTGCTGAGGAAGCCGGAAAACGGCGGCAGACCGGCCATAGAGAAAGAACCAATGCAGGCCACCAGCGCCGTTATCGGCATAACTTTGGCCAGACCTTTCAGCAGGCGCACATCACGGGTGCCGGTTTGATGATCGACAATACCGGTCATCAAGAACAGGCTGCCCTTAAAAGCAGAGTGGTTAAGCAGGTGGAACAGACCGCCCGCGATAGCCGCCTCGGTACCAAAACCGAAAAGGGAAATAATCAGGCCCAGCTGACTGATTGTCGAATAGGCCAGAATACCTTTCATATCAAACTGCCGAATTGCCATCAACGAGCCAAAAGTCAGGCTGGAGAGGCCCACCACCGTAATTATACCGCCCCAAAGCGCGGTGCCGCCCAAAATTGGCGTCATACGGGCAATTAAATAGATACCGGCCTTAACCATCGTGGCCGAGTGCAAATAGCAGCTAATCGGCGTCGGCGCCTCCATAGCGGTGGGCAGCCAAATATGCAGCGGCACCTGCGCGCTCTTAACAAAAGCGCCGATTAACAGCAGAACCACAATCACCGGATAAAGCGAACTGGCCTGGATAACCTCCTTAGCCGCCAACAATTCGTCAACATTCAGACTGCCGGCTACACTTTGCAGCAGCAGAATTGCCGCCAGGATACAAAAACCGCCGCCCATGGTCAAAAGCAGAGCTTTCTGCGCACCCAGACGCGGGTTGTCCTTTTCATACCAGAAACCAATCAACAGAAACGAAGAAACCGAAGTCAGTTCCCAGAACAGATACATACATACCAAGTTGGTAGATGTACACACGCCCAGCATCGCGCCCATAAACAACATAATAAAGGTGTAAAAATTGGCCAGGCGTTCGTCATGATGCAGATAGAAAATAGAATAAACCATCACGGCCAGGCCAATGCCGCTGATCAGCAACACAAACAGCATGGAAAGGCCGTCCAGACGCACCGCCAAATCAACCCCCAGCCAGGGGATCCAGGCAACAGAACTAGCAATCACTTCGCCAGCGTTAACCCGCGGCAGCATAGACAAAAAAGACGCAAAAACAGCCAGTGGCACCAGCGTTGCCACCCAGCCAATTTTTGTGCCAAAAATTTTATGCAGCAAAGGCATCAAAAAAGCCGCTGCAAAGGGGAGTAAAACCAAACCCAAAAGCATTTCCTGCACCTCCGTCTTTTCCGCCAAAAAATTTCGGAAAAACCAATCCTTTATAGAACAACTGCTTTTATGTTTTAAAGAAGCCGTCCTTCAGCGCCGCTTTAGATAGAGCCACCCCAAAGCGGCTAAATATAAACCAGATAATATAGATATTATATAAAAAGAACTCAAATAAAAACTCATGCAGAGTACCAAAGTCCGGGGCACATCTCCATGTGTATAAATATTATAGCACCATGTTTATAATAATTCCAGTCTTTTTTAGAAAAAAATTGACTTTTTTCTAAAAAATTTTTCTTGACAACTTATCCACAATCATACCCGCGCGCCGGCCGGGCGGCAAAATAGATTTTTTAGAAAAATTTTGTCCCAGGGTATTTACATTTACCAATATATATGCTATAATTGTTAGGCTTATTAATAATAATGTAGATTAGTCCCGGCCGCTTTTGGCCGGGCTGGCTAACATAACGCCAACGAGAGGCGGAAAGAGGTGAACAAGATGAGAGAAGGTATTCATCCTAAATATCAGGAGGTTGAGGTAACCTGCGCCTGCGGCAACAAATTTATGTCAGGTTCCACTTCCAAGGCAATCAAGGTGGAAGTTTGCTCCAAATGCCATCCCTTCTACACCGGCAGCAAGCGTTTGATGGTGGAAGCCGGCGGCCGGGTTGATAAATTCAAGAAAAAATACGGCCTTAAATAGTTTTATGAACGGCATTTACCGAGCGGTGAGAATTTTCTCGCCGCTCGTTCACTATCAGCCTATTTTTAGGGAGGCAAATTTTTATATGAACAAAAAAAAGAAGACTATCCCGGAATATTTTGGCGGTCAGGCGCTGATTGAGGGCGTGATGATGCAAGGCAGCTGCGGCTATGCCTCGGCCGCCCGCACGCCCGGCGGGCGTATTGTCTATAAACGGCAGACGCGCCGCAAGCTGACCGACCGCATACCCCTGTTAAAACTGCCCTTGTTGCGCGGCGTAGTGGCTTTTTGCGAATCTATGTACGTCGGTTTCGGCACCCTTACCTGGTCGGCCTTTCAGGCCGGCGAGGAAGAAGAGGAACAAATGAGCTGGAAAGAAATGGCCATTGCCATTGTAAGCGCCCTGCTGCTGACGATTTTATTTTTCGTCATTCTGCCGGTCTGTCTGGCCGCCTTTTCTCTGCAATATGTGGGGCCGTTTGGCCGCAGCCTGCTGGAGGGCCTGATCCGCATCGGCCTTTTTCTGGCCTATGTTCTGGCCATTAGCCGCCTGCCGGATATTGCCCGGGTGTTTCAATATCACGGCGCCGAGCACAAAACCATTAACGCCTGGGAGGCCGGGCTGCCACTGACGGTGGAAAATATCAAACGCCAGTCCCGGCTGAACTGCCGCTGCGGCACCAGTTTTATCTTTATGAGCCTGTTGTTGATGGTCGTTGTTTTCACTTTTATTGGCAACTATGATCCCGTTCAGCGAATACTTACTAAGATTATCGCCATGCCGCTGGTTATGGGCATCGCCTATGAGGTTTTTCGCCTGCCGTTAAGGTTTCCTGACAATCCCCTCGTCCGCTGGCTGACCGCTCCCGGCCTCTGGCTGCAAAGGATCACCACCAAAGAGCCTTCAGCCGCTCAGATCGAGGTGGCCATTGCGGCATTGCTTTTAGTGCCGGAGTTTCCCGGCGCCGCCCAAAACCAACTGCCTCCCAATTTAATCAGCGAAGAGCAGCTGAAACGTGAGCAGGCAACACTTAAAAAAACCCAACCAGCCTAAATATATATAAAATAAGGAAGAAACAGCAATGTTAGAAAAATTACATTCCCTTGAAGAACGCTATAATGAACTGACCGCCGAAATTTCCAAGCCGGAAACCATTGCCGACCAGGCGAACTGGCAAAAGCTGATGAAAGCCCATGCCGACCTGGAACCGGTGGTGGAAACTTTCCGCGCCTACCGCGCCGCCCTGGCCGCCATCGACGAAGCCAGAGCCATTTTAGACGAGGAAAAAGACGCCGAACTGCGCGAACTAGCCCAACTGGAATTGGACGAACAGCGCGAGGCCGCCGCCGGGCTGGAACAAAAATTGAAAGTTCTGCTGCTGCCCAAAGATCCCAACGACGATAAAAACGTTATTCTGGAGATCCGCGCCGGCACCGGCGGCGAAGAGGCCGGGCTTTTTGCCGGCGACCTGCAAAAAATGTACAGCCGCTATGCTGACCGCATGGGTTGGCGGCAAGAGATTCTCTCATCCAACTATACTGATTTGGGCGGCGTCAAGGAAATGGTGATTCTGATTGAGGGACGCGGCGCTTACAGCAAGCTGAAATTTGAAAGCGGCGTGCACCGTGTCCAGCGCGTACCCGAAACCGAATCTGGCGGGCGAATCCACACCTCCGCCGCCACCGTCGCCGTACTGCCGGAGGCCGAAGAAGTCGAGCTGGAGTTCGCCCCCGGCGACGTGCGAGTGGATCTCTTCTGCGCCAGCGGCCCCGGAGGCCAGTGCGTCAACACCACGCAAAGCGCCGTCCGGCTGACGCACATCCCCACCGGTATTGTAGTTAGCTGTCAGGATGAAAAAAACCAGCATAAAAACAAGGAAAAAGCGGAAAAAGTTCTGCGCGCCCGCGTTCTGGAAAAAATGCAGCAGGAAGCGCACGGTTCCGAAGCCGACCTGCGCAAAAGCATGGTGGGCAGCGGCGACCGCTCCGAGCGCATCCGTACCTATAATTTCCCGCAGGGCCGCGTTACCGATCACCGCATCGGCCTGACGCTGCACAAGCTGGACAGCATTTTGCAAGGGTTCCTCGACGAACTGATTGAGGCGCTGATCACCACCGACCAGGCCGAAAAATTAAAGGCCGTGGAGTAAATGACGCTATCAGAATTATACCGCCAGCTTTTGCCCCTGCTGCCGGAGCATGAATTGCTCTGGCTCATCAGCCACTTCACCGGCCAGCCCCGGGCAGAGCTGCTGCGCCGCCTGCACCAAGCCAGCCCCGCCCCTCTGCCGGACGAACTGCCCGCCGCCGTCAGCGCGGCCGTCCAGCGGCGCGCCGCGGGGGAGCCGCTGCAATACATCACCGGCCAACAACCTTTCTGGGACTTCGATTTAATCGTAACCCCAGACGTGCTAATTCCCCGCTGGGACAGTGAAACAGTGCTGGAACAGGCGTTGCGCCTGCTGCCCGATCAGACTAAACCTTATCAAATCGCCGATATTTGCACCGGCAGCGGCGCTTATGCGCTGGTCTTAAAAGCAGAGCGTCCCGCCGCGGAGGTTACCGCCTGCGACCTAAGCCCGGCTGCGCTGGCCGTCGCCCGCCAAAACGCCGCTAAATACCGGCTGACGGTTGACTTCCGGCAGGGAGATCTGCTGGCCGCTCTGCCGCCGTTCAGCCAAAAACACTATGATTTAATTGTCTGCAATCCCCCCTATGTGGGAACCGCCGCCGATTTGCCGCCGGACGTGCGGCAGGAGCCGGCGCTGGCCCTGTTCGGCGGCGCGGACGGGCTGTATTTTTACCGCCGCCTAACGGCGGAGGGTGTTCTCGATTACCTGCTGCCCGGCGGCGATCTGCTGTTGGAAATTGGCAGTACCCAAGCCGCCGCCGTCAGCGAATTACTGCGCCAAGCCGGCTTTATCGAAATCCGCCATGGTCAGGATTTAGCCGGGCTGGACCGCTGGGTACAAGGCCGGCGGCCCCTTTAATTTTTCCGATAAAAAGGACTTTAGCAAAAATGGAAACCCGAGTTATTGATTATTTTCCCGAGCATTATACCGGCGACGCCGCCCGGCTTTTAGCAGGCGGCCAGTTGGTAGCTTTTCCCACCGAGACGGTGTACGGTCTGGGCGCTAACGCCTTGAACGCCGAGGCGGTGCGCCAAATTTATCTGACCAAAGGCCGCCCTGCCGACAATCCGCTGATTGTGCATATTTATGCCGAGGAACAGGCCGAACAACTGGCCGAGGTCGGGCCACTGGCGCGCCGGATAATGCAGGACTTCTGGCCGGGGCCGCTAACGCTGGTGCTGCCCGCCCGGCCCGGCATTTTGCCCGCAGTTACCACCGGCGGGCTGAATACGGTTGGCCTGCGCATGCCGGCGCACCCGGCGGCCCTCCAGCTTTTACGGGAAAGCAAATTGCCGGTGGCCGCGCCCAGCGCCAATTTAAGCGGCCGCCCCAGCCCCACCGAGGCCGAACACGTTTTTCATGATTTGCAGGGCAAAATTCCCCTGATTATCAACGGTGGCGAATGTCTGGCCGGGCTGGAATCCACCGTTCTGGATCTGGCATCACCGGTGCCGGCCATTCTGCGGCCAGGCGTAATTACCGCCGCCGATCTGGCCGACTTGCTGCCAGGGCTGGCCGAACAGACACGCCTGCCGGGCGGCGGCATTGCCAAAGCCCCCGGCATGAAATACCGGCATTACGCGCCAAAAGCCAAAGTGCTGCTTTGCCCGCCCGAGCAGATTTTCACCACTTATCAACAATGCTATCAACAGCTGTTAAACGAGGGCAAAAGCCAGCCGCGCATTGCCGTTTTAGCCAGTATGCAGGGGCTGACCGGTCTGGCCGCCGCCGAACACTGCTTTTTGTTAGGCGAAAATCTGGCGCAGGTGGCACAAAACCTGTTTGCCGCCCTGCGCTGGACGGACGAGATTCAGGCCGATTTGGTGCTGGCCGAACGATTCCCGGAACAAGGTCTGGGTATCGCCATTATGAACCGGCTGAACAAGGCCGCCGCCGAACAGTAATAAATGCAAAGGAGGGGTTATCCAAACGGATAGCCCCTCCTTTTTAATCTGGGAAACAACCTTAAACGTTAAAGCGGAAGAGAATAATATCCCCGTCCTGGACCACATAATCTTTGCCCTCGCTGCGCACCAGGCCGCTTTCTCGGGCTTTCACCATTGAACCGCAGGCCATCAAATCGTCATAAGCCACAGTTTCGGCGCGGATAAAACCCCGTTCAAAATCGGAGTGAATTTTGCCGGCCGCCTGGGGGGCTTTGGTGCCGCGGGTAATCGTCCAGGCGCGGGTTTCATCAGGGCCGGTGGTTAAAAAGCTGATCAGCCCCAGCAAATCATAGCTGACTTTAATCAGACGGCTAAGCCCACTTTCCGTCAGGCCAATTTCTGCAAGAAAAATCTCCTGCTCCTCCGGCGGCAGTTCAGCAATTTCCTGCTCCAACTCGGCGCAAATCGGCAACACCGCCGCGCCCTCTCTGGCCGCCGCCTCGGATAGCTGCTTAAAATAAGGGTTGGCATTTTCATAATCGGCAAAAGCCGCCTCGTCCATATTGGCAGCATAGACCACCGGTTTCAAAGTCAGCAGACTAATATCCCGCAGCAGTTCGCGCTCGTCAGCCGAAAAATCGTAGGCCCGGGCCGGCTGTCCGTCCTCCAGCAGCTTTTTCAGTTCGCCCAGCAGGGCGGCTTCGGCCGCCGCCGATTTGTCGCCTTTCAGCACCAGACGCGAGGCTTTATCCCAGCGTTTTTCAACCGTTTCCAGATCGGCCAGAATCAGTTCCAGATTAATGGTTTCCATATCACGCAGAGGATCAACGCTGCCCTCCACATGAACAATCGTTTCGCTATCAAAACAGCGCACCACATGCACAATCGCGTCAACCTCCCGAATGTGCGAAAGAAATTTATTGCCCAAACCCTCGCCGCGACTGGCGCCGCGCACCAGGCCGGCAATGTCCACAAATTCAATAAAAGCCGGCACTGTTTTGGCGGACTTGTGCAGTTCGGTCAAAACCTGCAAGCGCTTATCCGGCACCGCCACCATGCCTATATTCGGCTCGATAGTACAAAACGGATAGTTGGCCGATTCCGCACCGGCGTTGGTAATCGCATTAAACAAAGTGCTTTTGCCCACGTTAGGCAACCCGACAATTCCCAACTTCATTATCTATCAAAAATCTCCTTTTAGTTAAAGTATTTGTTCAGCGCGAACGTTAACCACCGCGCTCACCCTGGCCTCCAGCTCGGCGCCCTCCACCAGCAAACGGCTGTATTCCAACTGGGCATTCTTTACAAACTGCTCGTCCTCAACCAACGGCAGATTGACGCTAACCATCATCAGCAGGCCTTTCAGCGCCGAGAGCAAAAGCCCAGCGCCGCACACTACGTCGGAAATCGCCAGCATACTGCCAATTTTGGCCATCCGCGCCGCCAGCTGCAACCCCTCATGGCAGGCGCGCGCCAACTCCAAGGGCAGCTCCGCCGCCGCCTGGCTGCGCGAAGCCAGTTCTGCCGCCTTGACGGCTTGCTCTTCCGGGGTATCATTCGGCATTTTATAAGCGGCCGACACGCGGATAAAAACCGCCGCGTCCTTTTCCACGCCAGCCAAGAGCGCCAAGCGCAGTTCATCAGTCCGCTGTAAGATCTGCCGCACCTCATCCTGCACGTCGGCATATTTTGGTTTATCCAACGTCAGGTTCGCCACCATCGCCACCAAAGATACGCCCAGGCAGCCAGAATAAGCCGCCGCGCCGCCGCCGCCCGGCGTTGGGTTTGGCCCGGCCAGCTGTTCGGCAAACTGGGCAAGATTCATTTCCTGCCAATTTAATATATCCATAGCTTTTTCTCCTAAAATAAATCCAATTCAATTCATACCTGAACAAGTCAAAGAGTGGTACAGATGCGAGGAGTCAGATTGTGAAAGGAGGCAGGCGTATTGTAATACGCCGACGATTTGAACAAGCTGACAACAAAGCAGATGTGCCGCTATTGGACTTGTTCCCTAAAATAAACCTTTAACTTCGCCGGTATCAGTATCCACATCAACACGGCGATAAGCCGGATCGCTGCCCATACCCGGCATCAGGCTAATGTCGCCGGCCATCGGGCAAAGGAACCGCGCCCCGCCATAAACCAAAACGTCGCGCACCGGCAGCCGCCAGCCCTTAGGCTCGCCTTTCCAGGCCGGATTATGGCTTAAACTCAAATGCGTTTTCACCATCATTGTTGCGAAATCATTATAGGCCGGATCCTGTTCAAAAGCAATCGCCTTGGCCTCGGCCTCCGGCGTCCAATCCACGCCGTCCGCGCCGTAAACCTCGCGGGCAATCAAATCGACGCGCTGGCGCAGGGGCATCTCCAACGGATACAAATATTGCAGATCCACAGGCTCCTCGCAGGCCTCCACAACCGCCTCGGCCAGCTCCACAGCGCCCTCGCCGCCTTTCAACCAATGCTCGGAAACCGCAAAACGCGCCCCGGCAGCCTCCACTGCCCGACGAACAATCGCCACTTCCTCCGGCGTATCGGTATGGAAAGAGTTTAGGCAAACCACCGGTTTAATGCCAGACTTCTGTACTGTCCGTATATGATGCAGCAAGTTAGCCAGGCCTTTTTCCACCAGCTCGCAGTTTTGGCTGGTATAAGCAGCGTCCAGCGGCACGCCGGGTTTCACAGCCGGGCCGCCGCCGTGCATCTTCAGGCTGCGAATCGTCGCCACCAACACCGAAACATTAGGTTTCAAACCGCTTAAACGGCATTTAACGTTCCAGAATTTTTCAAAACCAATATCGGCGGCAAAACCGGATTCCGTTACATGATAATCAAACATCTTCAGCGCCAAGCGGTCGCCGATAATCGAACTTTGGCCAATAGCAATGTTAGCGAACGGGCCGGCGTGTACCAGGCAGGGCTGATATTCATTGGTGCAGCACAGGGTGGGGTTGATAGTGTTGCGCATCCAGGCCGTCATTGCGCCGTCCACCTCCAGCATTTTGGTAGTAACCGGCCGCCCCTGTTTATCATAAGCCAAAATAATATTGCCAATACGCTCCCGCAGATCGGCCAAATCTCTGGCCACCGCCAAAATGGCCATAAGTTCGGACGAAACCGTAATCGCAAAACGGCTGCTCATCGTAAAACCGTCCATCCGGCCGCCAATGCCAATAACAATATTGCGCAGGCACTGGGCGGCAAAATCAATCACCCAATTAAACTGCACCCGGTTAACGTCAATGTCCAGGCGCTTTAAGCCGCGTTTAGCCAGCGTTGCGTCGTCATAGTTATATTCATGCTGCATTCTGGCGTTAAGCGCCACCATGCCCAGGTTATGCGCATTGGCAATATCGTTAATATCGCCGGTCAGCCCCAGAGAAAACTCCGTCATCGGAATCAGCAAAGCGTTGCCGCCGCCGGCCGCCGTGCCTTTAATGTTCATCGTGGGGCCGCCGCTAGGCTGGCGCAAACAGCCGCCGGAAAGCTTGCCCAGTTTGCCCAGGCCCTCAATCAGGCCGATTGAAGTGGTGCTTTTGCCCTCGCCAAGAGGGGTCGGCGTAATCGCCGTAACTTCAATAAATTTGCCGTCCGGCTTATCAGCCAGGCGTTTCATAATCTTCAAAAAGTCCAGCTTGGCCACTTTGCCATAGGGGATAATCTCATCTGGCAGCAGCCCCAAACGCTCCGCCCAATCATAGGGTTTGGGCATATTTTTTTCAGCCTCGGCTGCAATTTGCCAATCAGCATATTCTCTGGGGTCTAACATATTTTTTCCGCCTTTCTAATATGAATAATATAGCTTATTATAACAGAACCTGCCAAATATTACAATGCTTATTTACACAATTATTAAAATGTTGTGAGATGAAAAATCGGCAGAATTGTTATAACGGAACCCCAAAAATATTATAATGTTTTTTTGCATAGTTATCAAAACGTTAAGAGATGAAAAAATATGCCGAAATGCCCAATGAGCGAAATGGCTCTGCACAATTTGAAGATACTTAGCGAAAGCTATGATATTTTAAGCAATGCCGCGCAAAAGGTGGAAAAAACCGAACTGGCGACCGAGGGGCAAAAACGCCGCGCCTGGCGGCGAGTGGAACACGTTGGCCGCGCGATTGACAACCTGCTGGCAAATTGGGAGCAGGAGGCCTGCCCGGAGGTGTTTTATAACTGCGCCTGGGAGCAGTGCCAGCGCAACCTGGCAGTAATCAACTGCCTAACGCCCCTTGGCCAGTGGGATATGCCGCAGCTGATCCGCCTCTGGCAGCAGGCCCAGGCCCAGACGCCAAAAGCCCCCGAAGAGTAATAATGCCGCTACCCTTTTTATGGTAACGGCATTATTTATTTTACTTGCCCAAATAGGCTTTTTTAACATTTTCATCCTGCAAAAGCTGTTTGCCGGGGCCGCTCATAGTAATACGGCCGGTTTCCATAACATAGCCAATATCCGCGATATGCAGCGCCATGTTGGCGTTCTGCTCAATCAGCAAAACCGTTACGCCCTGACGGTTGATTTCCTTGATAATATCAAAAATACCCTGTACAATGATCGGCGCCAAACCAAGGGAGGGTTCGTCCATCATAATCACCTTGGGCTTGCTCATCAGCGCCCGGCCAACCGCCAGCATTTGCTGTTCGCCACCGGAAAGCGTGCCCGCTGCCTGCCAGGAACGTTCCTCCAGACGCGGGAACAAATCATACACCCATTTAATATCTTCATTGAGATTATCTTTGCGCAGATAAGCGCCGATTTTCAAATTTTCCAGCACCGTCATATCCGGGAAAACATGGCGTCCCTCGGGAACCAGCGTAATGCCGCGGCCCACAATCTGATCGGTAGGTTTGCCGATTAGCTCCTCGCCGTTGTAAGTAATAGAGCCGCTTCTCGGTTTAAGCAAGCCGGCAATCGAGCGCAACGTGGTAGATTTACCCGCGCCGTTAGCGCCAATCAGCGTGATAATCTGGCCGTCCGGCACCTCAAAGGAGATATCGCGCACCGCCTCAATGCCGCCATAGTTAACAGAAAGATGTTCAATCTTCAGCATCGTCGCTCACCCCCAAATAGGCCTCAATAACTCTGGGATTGTTGCTGACCTCCTCCGGCAGGCCCTGTGCAATCAGACTGCCAAAATCCAGCACATAAATACGATCGGAAATCTGCATAACCAGATCCATATGGTGTTCAATCATAAAAACGGACAAATTATAGTTATTTTTAATTTCAACAATAAAATCGGTCAATTCCTGGGTTTCCTGCGGATTCATACCAGCCGCCGGCTCATCCAGCAGCAAAAGCTGCGGCTCGGTGGCCAGGGCGCGGGCAATTTCCAGCCGGCGCTGAATACCATAAGGCAGGGAGCCGGCAATATCGTTCTTCAAATGCCCCATATTCTGGATCTCCAAAAGCTCCATAGCCTCGCGGCGCATCCGCTGTTCTTCCTTATAATTCAGGCGAAAGGTGGCGCTGAAAATATTCTGTTTGGCGCGCATGTGCTTGGCAATCAAAACGTTTTCAAAGACCGTCAGGCCGGAAAACAGACGAATGTTCTGAAAAGTCCTGGCAATGCCCAGGCGCGTAATCTGATCCGGCGTTTTAGTAATCGCATTCTTATAAAGCCCCAAATGCTCGCCCTTGTAACTCTTAGCCATTTTACCTTTCGGGAAATTCTGAATAATCGTATCGCCGCAAAAGTCAACCCGACCGTTAGTCGGCTCATAAACGCCGGTAATCACGTTAAAAGCGGTGGTTTTGCCGGCGCCATTCGGGCCAATCAGAGCCACAATCTCGCCCCGGTTCACATCCAAAGACAAATTGTTAACCGCCACCACACCGCCAAACTGCATGGTAACATTTTCAACATGCAGGATATTTTCACTCATGCCGCGCCGCCTCCTTTCTGTTCCCGGGGCTTTTTGGCCTCGCCCCTGAAGAGCCGGCGGAAGAAGTTATAAATACCGTCAATAGAAAATTCTTTAGTGCCCATAATACCTTGGCGATAAAACAGCACCACAAACATAATGATAATCGAGAAAACTACCATACGGAAACCGGAGCGCAAAAACGGCACCTGGAAACCGTTAATAATCTGCACCTCGTCCAAAAAGCGCAGCCACCACTCTGAGCAGGCAATGAACAGAAAAGAAGCAATAATCGAGCCGGTAACCGAACCAATGCCGCCGATTACCACAATCAGCAAAATTTCGTAGGTCATCGCCGAGGTGAAAGCGCGCGCCTGCACCATCATCTGGAACATGGCCAGCAGCGCGCCGCCAATGCCAGCAAAGAAAGCCGAAACCACCAGCGCCATTTCTTTATGCACAAACAAGTTGATACCCATGGCCTCGGCGGCAATCTCATCATCACGAATCGCCTTAAAGGCGCGGCCATAGGAAGAATTAATCAACAGGCAAATGATTGCAATACACAGGCCGGCCACAATAAACGGGAACAATGTGGAACGAAAAACCGGGAAAGAACGCAGCAGATTGGAAGCGTTGGTAATCGGGCCCAGTTTATCATACTGCACAATGGCGCGGATAATCTCCGCAAAGCCCAACGTGGCAATCGCCAGATAATCGCTCTTTAAGCGCAAAACCGGCAAACCGATCAAAAAACCGCACAGCCCAGCCAGGCAGCCAGCCAAAATCATCGCCACCGGCACCGGCAACGCAAAGTCAATAATGCCACCGTCATAATACATATAAACCGCAGCTCGGGATTCCGGCGGAATCGTCAGCACCGCGTAGGTATAGGCGCCAATCAGCATAAAACCCGCCTGGCCCAGCGAGAACAGGCCGGTGAAGCCGTTCAGCAAGTTCAGCGATACGGCAATCAGCGAATAGATAGCGCCTTTTTTCAAAACTGTAAACACAATCGAGCCAGCCGGCAAAACCTGCTCCAACCCCCAAATACCCAACAAAAGCAGAGCAATCAACGCTGCCCCAACGACAGCTTTAATTTTAGGATTTAAGCCCTCCGGCTGCAACATATTCTGCTGTATAATTTTTTCATTATCTTTAGCCATATGCTCACACCTTCTCTGTCGATTTTTCGCCAAACAGACCGGAAGGTCTGACAACCAATACCAAAATCAGCAACACAAATGTAAAGGCGTCGCTGAACGTGGTGTAGCCCATGGATTTAATAATGTTCTCACAAATACCGATAACAAACGCGCCAACCACCGCACCGGGAATGGAACCAATGCCGCCGAAAACCGCCGCCACGAAAGCCTTTAAGCCCGGCATTGCGCCAATGGTGGGCAAAACGGTGGGGTACTTGGTGAAAAACAAAATGGAACCTACGCCCGCCAGAAAAGAGCCAATAACAAAGGTTAAACTAATTGTGTTGTTAATCTTAATACCCATCAGCTGTGCGGTTTCAAAATCCTTGGAAACCGCCCGCATCGCCATACCAATTTTGGTATACTTAATCAGCGCCACCAGCCCCAACACCAAAAACAGGGTTAAAACCGGCGTCAGCAGCGTAATCCAGGATGTGGTTACCGAACCGATCGTAATAATATCACTGATAAAGGGTATGGTGGGATAACTGCGCGGCAAACCGCCGGTATAATATGTAGCAAAGTTTTGCAGCAAATAAGAAACACCAATCGCCGAAATCATAATCGACATACGCGGAGCCTGACGCAAAGGCTTGTACGCGATACGCTCCACCGAAACGCCTAAAATAACCGTTAAAATCAGCACCACCGGTATGGATATATACAACGGCAGACTGGCCGAAACATAAACCATAAAGAACCCGGCCGCCATAAAAATATCGCCGTGGGCGAAGTTAATCAGGCGTAAAATACCATAAACCATGGTATAGCCAATCGCAATCAACGCGTACTGGCCGCCGACAGAAATGCCGGTTAATAGCTGCTGTATGTAATAGGAAAGGTTATCCATAGGCAGCAACACCCCTTTCATAAAAACTTGATAAACTAAAGAGCCATATATATAAATTAAAAATCTGCCCCGCTTTTTAGCAAAAAAAAGAGCATTGATTTACTGGTGAATTTTGATCCGCTCAGCAGCAAATCAATGCTTTTTTTATTAAAGCGGCCAACAGCCGGCGGGCGCAAAGCCCGCCAGCCAAAGGCAGCCTACAAAGCTAAAAGATTTTTAGATTACTCGCCAACGGACTGAGTCTTCAAGAATTTGAAGTTAGCGTTCTCAACATCAATGGTCTTAACATAAGCCATATCTTTGTTAGCGTCGCCGGTTTCGTTAAAGGTGATGGAGCCGGTAACACCAGTGTAGTTAACGCCAGGCAGAGCATTGCGAACATCAGCGCCAACGGTGGAGTTAGCAGCTTCCAGAGCGTCCAGAGCCACATTGTAAGCGTCATAACCCAAGGCAGAAACCGCAGCCACGCCGTCGCCGCCGCCATTGTTGGTCAGGTTCTGCGGGTCAGCGTTCAACCAGGCTTTAAAGCCGGTTACGAACTCAGCAGCAGCCGGGTTGGCAGTATCGTTCTCATCAAAGAAAGTGGACAGATATACGTCGGTTGCATACTGACCGGCGTTGGTGATGATCGATTCGTTCTCCCAGGTATCGCCAGCCAGAATCGGAATGGTGATGCCCATCTGACGAGCCTGCTGAATCAACAGAGGAGCAGTCTGGATAGAAGAAGGAGCAAAGATAACATCAGCGTCGGAGTTCAATACGTTAGTCAAAATAGCGTTGAAATCGGTTTCACCGGTCTGGAACTGAGCTTCCTGAACAGTACCACCCAAGCCTACAAACGCTTCCTTAAAGTAGTTGCCCAAGCCAGCGGAATAATCGTCGCCCAGCTGAGTAATTACATAAGCGGTGTTAGCCTGCATTTCATCCTTGGCAAAGTTAGCCATAACTGTGCCCTGGAAAGGATCCAGGAAACAAACGCGGAAGTAATAATCGTTGCCGTCGGTTACCTGCGGATTGGTGCAGGAAATACCGATTGCCGGAATTTGAGCCTGCTGGAAATACGGGCCGCCGGCAATAGCCACGCCAGAGCCATAGCTACCCAAAATAACGGATACGTTAGCGCTTACCAGGTTCTGGGCGGCGCTTACCGCTTTAGTAGTATCGGACTGATTGTCAACTTCTTTCAGCTCAACAGTATAGGTTTCGCCGTTGATTTCAACAGTGGGGCGCACGGATTGAGCATACTTGATACCCAAAACTTCCTGCTTGCCGCCAGGGCCGTTCTCACCGGAAGCCGGCTCGTAAACGCCAATCGTAACCACCTTGTCGCCGCCGGTCTGCTGATTATTGTTCGCCGGCTGTTTGCTGTCGTCGTTGCCGCAGGCGGTGCAGATAGCCAGAGCCATCGCCAAAACAGCAACAAGTGCCAATAACTTTTTCATTGTAGTAATAACCTCCTAAAATATGCTTTGTCTTTCCAACAGAATCCTGTCCTCTGGCAACGGACATTTGTCTGTTGTATATTGGTGTTATTATACACTAGAATATGCAAAAATGCAAGCCCTTTTTAGGTTTTTGCCGCTCTGAATAATGTATACATCTTTTAAAATCTTGACAACCTTTTATATTCTTGACAACTAAGAGCAGTAAAGAGCCTAACCCTTACTTTACGTTCGTATGTAAAATGAGATTTAAACAATTTTTTGCCACTGCACCAGGGTTGACAAATGCGACCGAGTATGCTAAAATAAAAACACAAAGAGCTGATCCTCAAATCGGGTCAGCCCACAAAATTATCAGTTAAAAATAACCGCAACTTTGGAAGGTGGGCGGTTATTTTTGTTTGCCATGATTCAATATAAACTCGGCAACCTGCAAACCAAGCTGAACAGCTTGCATAACAATGGCCGCTATGTTTAACCAAAGCATTGCATCACCTCCCCATCGAACAAATTGGAGAGGGCCCCAATCCCTCATTCTTCCAGCTATACACCAAACACTTGGTCTTATGGATTCTTTTGGGGGCTAACCGCCATTTTAAGTTTCAGTCTTTGTGTAATTTGCATTATACTATAAAATCATATAAAAAACAACCTGGTTTTTACAAATTTCTCATTTAGTTGTATTTCACATACGAACGTAAAGTATCGGTTAGGCACTTTTTGACAAGCGGTTGTCAATATTATAAAAGACGGCAGAATATTATAGGAAGAAATACGGCGGGAATATAGTTGGTTATTTTTAAATGGGTTAAATCCAGCATATTCAGCGCCAGGCCGACAATCAGCAGCGAGCCGGCGCAGGACATTTCCGCAACGGTAGCCGAATCCAGCAGCGGCTCCAGCGTTTCGGCCAGCAGCACGATAGAGCCCTGATAGAGGAAAACCGCCCCTGCCGAGAACAGCACCCCCGCGCCCAAGGACGACGCCAACAACACGGCGGCAATACCGTCAATCAGGGATTTGGCAATAATTGTGCTGTGGTCGCCAACCAGGCCGCTTTGCAGCGAGCCGACAATCGCCATCGCGCCCACGCAGAACAGCATACTGGCCGAAACGAAACCCTCCGCCAGTGATTTACGGGGTGCGCCGCCCTCTGCCGCTCCTTTAGCGCCAAATTTTTCCTCCAGCTTTTGCCCCAGCCAATTTAGCCGCCCGTCCAAATCCAGCCATTCGCCCAGCGCGCCACCCAGCGCAACCGAAAGAATTGTAACCAATATATGCTGCCCCTCCAGCGCGCCGCTGATTCCGATATAAAGCACGCAAAGCGCCAGGCCTTTCATAACCGTATCGGCAATATGCTGCGGGAAACTGCGGTTAAAAAACAAACCCAATGTGCCGCCGGCCAAGATCGCCGCCATGTTAATAAAAACCGAAAGCATAAATCTTCCTCCCAAATAAAAACAATCCTGCTTTTTTTGTTTTTATATTTTAGCATAACCCTGCTAATTTGTCCACCCCTAAGCAATACGCCAAAAAATTTAGGTAATTATTTAATTCAATGTATAAATTGCCTTAAAATATTGTTTTTTATCAAATTTTATGCTAAAATTTTAAATAGCAAATTTGAGGAGGTTATTTTTGATGAATGTTTTAGAGCTGATAGGCAAAAAAGCCGCAGATTTTATTAACGTCGCTGACGCCTGGATCTGGGACTGGCCGTTGATGGTCTTAATTTTTGCCACGGGTATTTTGCTGACTTGCCGCAGCGGCCTGGTGCAGGTTATACGTCTGCCCCGCGCCCTGCGTTATATGTTCCAGAACGAGCAGGACGGCGAGGGTGAGGTTACCAGCTTCGGCGCTCTTTGCACCGCGCTTTCCGCCACCATCGGCACCGGTAACATTGTTGGCGTGGCCACCGCCATTTGTCTGGGCGGCCCCGGCGCGCTGTTCTGGATGTGGCTGGCCGCCTTTTTCGGTATGGCTACCAAGTATGCCGAAGGTCTGCTGGCTATCAAATACCGCACTATTGAACCCAACGGCCATGTTTTGGGCGGGCCTTTCTATTATATTGAGCGCGGCATGGGCAAAAACTGGCGCTGGCTGGCTAAACTGTTTGCTTTCTTCGGCGCCAGCGCCGGCGTTTTGGGCATCGGCACCGTAACCCAGATTAACGGCGTAGCCGGCGCGGTAGAGGCCCTGTTTGATCCCACCAAAGCCCACATTGCCTTTTCCATCGGCGATATGCACTACACCTGGGCCACGGTTTGCACTGCGGTTATCGTATCGTTCCTGGTAGCGCTGGTAATCATCGGCGGTATCAAACGTATTGCCAGCGTAGCGCAGGTTATCGTGCCCTTTATGGCTGTATTTTACATTGTGGTCTGTCTGATTATCCTGATTTGCAACGCCTCGGCCATTATCCCGGCTTTCAAGCTGATTTTCGGCAGCGCGTTCACCGGAACGGCAGCCGTCGGCGGCTTTGCTGGCTCAATAGTTAAAGAGGCTATCTCCCGCGGCGTGGGACGCGGCATCTTCTCCAACGAGGCCGGCCTGGGCTCTGCGCCAATCGCGGCGGCGGCGGCTTCCACCAAGTCCTGTGTCCGCCAGGGTTTGGTTTCCATGACCGGCGTTTTCATCGACACCCTGATTATCTGCACCATGACCGGCCTTACCATTATCATCAGCGACGCCTGGTTCCAGGAGGGCCTGGAGGGCGTAGCCGTAACATCCTACGCTTTCGGCCGCGGTATGACCATCGCCCCCTTTGTCGGCCAGCTCTGCGTAACCCTAAGCCTGATGTTCTTCGCGTTCACCACCATTCTGGGCTGGGATTATTATGCCGAGCGCTGCGTGGAATATTTAACCAACGGCAATATGGCGGTTGTTAAGGTTTACCGCTATCTGTGGATTCTGGCGGTGCTGGTCGGCCCGTTCCTGGCGCTGGACATCGTTTGGACGCTGGCCGACGCGCTGAACGGCCTGATGGCGTTCCCCAACCTGGTGGCGCTGGTGGCCCTCTCCGGCGTAGTCGCCCGAGAAACCGCCGATTATTTTGCCAAACACAATCATTAATTATCGCCGCTAATCAGCGTTCTGATTATCAACGCCGCCCTTTTCCAGAAAAGGGCGGCGTACTGCTGTTTGGCAGGCGGCGCTTAATCGCCTATGTTTTATATGTTGCAATTATAGCCATTTTATATTATAATAGAACAAACGTTATATTTTTAAATCGGCAGAAAATTCCCAAATCTATAAAAATTGAGGTGAAATAATTGAAACATCAAATCTCCATAACCTGGCAGAACGGGAGCCAGGAATATACTAAACGTTTCACGCCCGGCCTGCGCCTGGAGCAAATCAAACCGAAACCGGACAGCCCGGGCGGCTACCAAACGCCCATTGTTGGAG